>VBAO01000284.1 GCA_005883865.1 Candidatus Segetimicrobium genomatis | reverse complement strand
CGAGGGTTTGAGGCCTGCGCGGTTCAGCACCTCGCGCAGCGGGACGCCCGTCCACTCGGCCACGCCGATCGCGCCGAGCTTCCACTGCCCGCCCTGCGCCCGCTTCCCATACGCGGCCTCATAGAAGCTGCGGCCGTTGCCGGCACATTCGACGAAGCGGAGCACCGAGACCGACGGCATCTGGACGATCTCGTCGTAGGCAAACTCCTGCGGGCGCGCGACCCCGGTTCCCTCGACGCGCAAGCGCCAGGCGCCGGGATCCACGCGCGGCGTCCGGCTGTGATCCCGCACGAAGAACAGTTCGTTGGGCACCACATAGCCGCGGTTGTACATGACCTCCCAGCGCATCTCCTTGTTGCTCCCGAAGTCGATGAAGAACTCGGGGGACGTCGGCTTGACGATGAGCTCGTCGGCCGGCGCCGCCGCCGCGCGGCGCCCCCGCGAGAGCCGGCCGGCCCCGACCGCGACGGCGCCCGCGGCCAGCAGTTGGAGCAATCGCCGGCGGGACACCCCCATCGTTCTTGCCCGTGCCCACACCCACTCGTCGGCCCGCGCCAACCGGTACACCCGTTCGTCGCGGAGATCCTCCTCGCGCATGGGAGTTCGCCCCCTCGGTGCCGTCTCGATGCCGCTGTTCAGCCCGTATTCTGAGTCCCGCCGACACTGTCCTCGTGCTTGGAGGCCGTGGTCAGGGCGACGCCAATCAGCACCAGCGTCGTGCCGGCCCAAAACCACAGCCCGAGACGGTCACCAAACAATGCGGCCGAGGCCGCCACACCGACCAGGGGTTGGAGGTATTGGAGGGCCGCCGCCGTGCTGGCCGGGAGGCGGCGCAGCGCGTGGAGCCACACCCAGATCCCCACCGCGGTGACGAGGATGCCCAGGTAGAGCACGACCGCCACGCCTTCCGGGGTCACGCTGACCGCGGCGTGACGGACCTCCCAGGCGGCGATCGGGGTCACCGCGCCGGCGCCCGCCAGCGACGTGAGCGCGGCCACCGTGGTCACGGAGTACCTGGCCGCGAGCTCCGTGCTCAGCACATAATACAGCGCGACGGCGACCGCGGAGAGCAGCACCAGGGCGTCCCCGATGAGCGATGCGGCGGCGAACGCCGGGGTGATCCGGTCCGGGTTGCCGATCACGACACAGCCGATCCCGCCGAACGCGACGGCGAGGCCGGCGGCCTGCCGGATCTCGGCCCGCTGGCGGAGCCGGACGGCCGCAAAGACGACGACGAGAAGAGGGATCGTCGCCGAGATCACCGTCGCGGCCGAGGCGGTCGTCCGCAGCACGCCGAGCGTCTGCGACACCTGCCCCACGCCGATGCCGAGCGCTCCCAGGGCGCCCGCGGTCGCGAGCGCGCGCGCCGGAGGGAGGGGACGGCGCACGAGGACGGCGAGGAACACGGGCGCGGCGACAAGGTAGCGGAGCGCCGTGAGGGTCAGCGGGGGAAAGTGGCGGAGCCCCAGCTTGGTCAGTGGGATGGAGCCTCCCCACACGACCGCCAGGACGAGGAGCGAGGCGATCGACCCTGCGGCCCGCCGTTCGGCGCCCGCCGGGTCTCGTGCGATGTCCACCGGAAGACCGATCCTCCCCTCCGGCGCCATCCTTCTACGGGCGATGCGAAGCACTCCTTGCCCGTTCGACAGGCGCGCAGTATTCTTCGAGTATGGTTCGCCCGATCTTCGGGAATCGAGGTGAGAGCATGCAGCGCCAGAACATCTCGTCGGGGGCCCCGTGGGAGCCCCTCGTGGGGTACTCGCGCGCCGTGCGGGTCGGGCCCGTCGTCCACGTCGCAGGCACCACCGCGACGGGTCCGGACGGGAAGATCGTCGGGCCTGGGGATCCGTACGTCCAGGCGATCCAAACCCTCAAGAATATCGAGCGGGCGCTGGGGACCGCCGGCGCCACGATGCGGGATGTCGTCCGCACCCGGATGTATCTCACGAACATCGACCACTGGGTCGAGGTCGGCAGGGCCCACGCCGAGTTCTTCCGCGACGTCCGTCCCGCCGCGACGCTGGTGGGGGTCAGCCGTCTGGTGGACCCCGCGATGCTGGTGGAGATCGAGGCCGAGGCCGTGCTGAGCGAGCGCTCGTGACGCGCGGGGCCCGCGCACGGAGGACAACGGCGCGGCCGGGTCATATGCGTATACGGGAACGCCCGAAGCCCGGGGCGTTCCGAGGAGGGGGAGCGTGAAAGCGATCCGCGTGCACACGACCGGCGGCCCCGAGGTCCTCCAGATGGAGGAGGTGCCCACCCCGACCCCGGGGCGCGGCGAAGCGCTCGTCAAGATCGAAGCCGCCGGGGTCAACTACACCGACATCTATTACCGGGTGGGGTGGACGAAGGCCGCGCTTCCCTTTACCGTCGGCGTCGAAGGCGCGGGAACCGTCCAGGGGGTGGGCCCTGAGGTGTCCGGGGTCAAGGAGGGCGACCGCGTCGTCTACACCGGCCCCCTCGGGGCGTACGCCGAGTACGCCGCGGTCCCGGCGTGGCGGCTGGTCCGGCTCCCGGGCGGCACCGACGCCCCGTCCGCCGCCGCCGTCATGCTGCAGGGGATGACCGCCCACTACCTGTGCCACAGCACCTACCCGCTCAAGGAAGGCGAGACGGCCCTGGTCCACGCCGCGGCCGGAGGGGTGGGGCTGCTGCTGGTGCAGATGGCCAAGATGCGGGGCGCCCGCGTGATTGGGACGGTCTCGACGGAGGAGAAGGGGCAACTCGCCCACGAGGCCGGCGCGGACGAGGTCATCATCTACACAAAAGTCGACTTCGAAGCGGAGACGAAGCGCCTCACCGCCGGCGGCGGCGTGCACGTCGTATACGATTCCGTCGGCAAGACGACCTTCGAGAAGAGCCTGAACTGCCTGGCCCCTCGGGGCCTCCTGGTCCTGTTCGGTCACGCGAGCGGCCCGGTCCCGCCGTTCGACCCCCAGGTCCTCAACGCCAAGGGCT
>VBAO01000283.1 GCA_005883865.1 Candidatus Segetimicrobium genomatis | reverse complement strand
GGCGCTGATCAGCAATGACACGGATGGAGGCGGCGCAGACTACTGGACATTTTATTCCACGACGGGGATCCTGCCCGCGGGAACCGAGGTCACCATCGGGGTGAACGGGAGCGAGGTGATCTCCGGCACGGTCGTGCATAATGCGCACGGAATCACGTGGCCCACCGCGCAGACCGGAATCACCCGCCGGCTGACGCTCGGAACGACGTACTATTTTCAGGTGGGTTTGAGCAACGTCGACCAAGGAACGGCGCGGATGACTCCCCCCTATGGGGGGGACCCCATCTGCAGCGTGGTGGAGTTGTGAGGGCCGACATCGCGGGGTGCGCCGCGCCCCTTCTCGTAGCGGGCATCGGTAATTAGGCCCGCCCCCGGGGGCGGGGCGCCGGTCGCCCGGGCGGCCTCCCACCCGGCCCGCTTCATCCCGGCCGCGCGCCGGCGGCAGGCCGCGCCCTATCTGCTGGTCGCGGTCCCGGTGCTGTTTTTGCTTGCGGTCGTCGTGTACCCGATGGGATACGCCATCGGGCTGAGTCTGCAGTACTACCGCGTCGGCGGGTTCGCCGGGCTCCACAACTTCGCCTTTGCGTTTCAGGACCGGCTCCTCGGGGCCTCGGTGCGGGCCACGCTGCTGTACGTCCTCATCGCGGTCGGCGTCGAGGTGCTCCTCGGGTTGGGCCTCGCGGTCGCGGTCCACCGGACCATCCGGAGCGCCGCCGGCCGGACCCTCGCCTACCTGCTGTTCATCGTGCCGATGGTCACGCCGCCGGTGGCCGCCGGGGTCATCTTCCGGCTGATGTACATTCCCGAGTACGGCATCCTCAATGTGCTCCTGCACGCGCTGGGGTATCAGGGGCGGCCAATCCTCTGGATGTCGAGCCCGTCCATGGCGATGTTCTCGGTGATCAGCGTGGACGTCTGGCAGTGGATGCCGTTCGTGTTCCTGGTGCTGTTCGCGGGGCTGCAGGCCGTCCCGTTGGACGTCGTCGAGGCGGCGGCGGTCGACGGGGCGGGCGGGTGGGCGCGGTTCCGGGAGATCGATCTGCCGTACCTGAGGCCGCTCCTGCTCCTGGTGGTCACCTTTCGCGTAACGGACGCGCTGCGGGTCTTCGACCACGTGCAGGTGCTGACGATGGGCGGACCCGGCGCGGCGACGGAGTTCCTGAGCCTGTACCTGTACAAGATCGCATTCAAGTTCAGCAACCTGAACTACGCCTCGGCGCTCGCCCTGTATGTGGTGATCGTGGTCTCGATCGTGTTTGCCGTGGTCAACCGGTATCTCTCGGAGGAGATGGCCTGATGGCCGGCCGCAGCGGCGCGGGCCGCCTCCTCGTGCTGATCGCGCTCGGCGCCCTCGGCGTCGCCTACCTCTTTCCGTTCGCGTGGATGCTCTCGACCTCGCTGAAGCCGACCCCGGAGCTGTACACGCAGCCGCCGACCTTCTGGCCGGTCCACCCCAGCCTCGACGCGTACCAGACGGCGCTCATCGGGGCGCGGCACTGGGTGCTCCTCCGCAACAGCCTGGGCGCCTGCCTCGCGACGGTCGTGCTGGCGCTGATCCTCGCGCTCATGATCGCGTACCCGCTGACCCGCCTTGGGGTGCCGGCCTGGTTCCGTCGCGGCCTCCTCTCGTGGCTCCTGAGCCTCCGGTTCCTGCCCTCGATGGTGGTGGTAATCCCGATCTTCGCGACGGTGCGGACCGTGGGATTGTACGACCGGCTCACGGCCCTCGTCCTGATCTACACGGCGTTTTCGCTGCCGTTCGCCGTCTGGATGCTGAAGGGCTTCCTCGCGGAGGTGCCGCAGGAGGTCGAGGAGGCGGCGCTCGTGGATGGGGCCGGCCGGTGGCGGGCGTTCTTCCAGATCCTCCTCCCGATGCTGTCCCCCGGCCTGCTCGCCGCGGCGGTGATCACCTTCGCGTTGAGCTGGAGCGAGTTTCTGTACGCGCTGATCCTCACCGCGACGCCCCGCTCGCAGACGTTCTCGATCGCGGTGTGGAGCTTCGTCACCGAGTTTGAGATCATCTGGAATCAGATGGCGGCCGTGGGGGTGATCTCCGCCCTGGTGCCGGTGGGGCTGCTCCTGCTGGCGCGCCGGTACGTCATCTCGGCGCTCACGTTCGGCGCGGTGCGGGAGAAGGCGTAACGCGCCGTCCCTGCAGGGGGAGGCAGCGAGCAGGCGCGGGGCGGGCGGGAGAGAAGGAGTGGGACGGTCATGGTCGTGAAAGTCGGGATTCTCGGAGCCGGATACATCGGCGGCGTGCACGCGCGGACGCTGCGCCGCGATGACCGGGTCAATCTGGTGGGGATCGCGGATATTCGCCGGGAAGCCGCCGAGCGCCTCGCCGCCGAAGTCGGCACCCGGGCGCTGCCGGACCTCGCGGCGGTGCTCCATGAAGGCGCGCTGGCGGTGTACGTGACGACTCCGAACGCCCACCACGTGGAACCCGTGGTGGCCGCGCTCGAGGCGGGCGTGCACGTGTTCAGCGAGAAGCCGATGGCGACGACGCTCGATGGAGCGCGGCGGGTCGCCGCCGCGGCCGCCCGAAGCAAAGCGCTGTATCAGCTGGGGTTCAACCGGCGGTGGGCGCCCGCCTACGCCTTCGTCCACGACCTGATCGCCCGGGGCGAGCTCCGGCCTGCGATGGCGCACGTGAAGATGAACCGGGGGGAGTTGCAGAACCCGCCGTGGGTGAGCACCACGTCGCTCACCGGGGGGTTCCTGTACGAGTCCACGATCCACCTCCTCGACATGTGCCGGTACCTCCTCGGCGAGATCGCGGCGGTGACCTGCCAGGCCAGGACCACCGCCTACCAAGAGCCGGACGGCTTCGCGGCGGTCCTTCGATGCGCCGGCGGCGCCCTCGTGACGTTCCACTCCTGCGCCCACGCGACGTGGGCGTTTCCGTTCGAGCGGATCGAGATCTTCGGTCCCCATCAGGCGGTCGTGACCGAGGAGATGGACCGCGTCACGGTGAGCCCGGGGCTGGGGCGGGAGGTCACCACCCGCGCCTACGCGCAGCTGCCGATGGAAGAGAAGTGGGGGTACCGGGCCGAGGACGCGAAGTTCGTGGACGCCATCCTCGAGGGGCGGAGGCCGGGCGTGACCGCCGAAGACGGTCTGCGGGCGACCGAGCTCGTCGAGGCCTGCTACCGGAGCGTCCGGACCGCGGCCGAGGTGGCCCTTCCCCTTGCCTGACCTGCCGGCCTACGACCTGCTGGTGTCGGACATCGACGGCACCCTCGTTGCGGAGGACAAGGTGGTGCCGCCGGGGGTCGTGGCGGCGATCGCGGCGGCCCGCGCGCGCGGGTTCCGCGTGTGCCTGGCCACCGGGCGAATGTGGGCGTCGGCGCGGAAGTACGTCGAGATCGTGGGCGCCGACCCGCCGGCCATCCTCCCGGTCCTGCAGCGGTTCCCGGAGACCTCCCCCCTGATCTTCGTCCATGGCAAGGGGTTTGCCGAGCGCAGGACCCCGCTCACCGACCTTTACGCGCACCGGAATGCGTTCGCGGTCGAGTTTGCGCCCGACCTCGCGGCGCTGCTGACCGAGGCGCCGATGAAGTTCCTGGTGATCGGCGCGCCGCCGGACCTCGAGCGCCTGAGCCAAGCGCTGGCCGCGCTTCCTCCGCCGGCGGTCAACCAGGTGTACTCACAGCCGGATTATCTCGAGGTCCTCCCGCCCGGCATCGACAAGGGGGTCGCGCTCCGAGAGCTCACCCGCGCGGTCGGCGTCCCGCTCGAGCGCGTCGTCGCCGTCGGGGATGCCATGAACGACCTCGCCCTGATCCAGACGGCGGGGTATGGGGTGGCGGTCGAGGGAAGCCCTCCAGCGCTGCTCGCCGCGGCGAAGTGGATCTGCCCCCGCCCCGAGCAGGAGGGGGTCCGCGTCGTCATCGAGCGCTTGTTTGCCGGCCGGGCCGAGTAGGCTCCCGCGATTGACGCCGGCATCTGGCTCATACTCGAAATGCGGCCGGTATTGCTATAATCTTCGATATAATATCGCTCGCAAAATTCCTAGCCGCCTGTCCGCTCACTTCGCCGCAGGACCGCTGATTGACTATATCCTCGGCCACGTCGCTGGCGTGCGAGCGAGACTGTCGTGTCTCGAGCGGGGTGGGAGCCATGGAGGAAGCCGCGGGAGAACAGGGCGTCCGGTTCAGCGGGGAGCTGCGGACGCGGCCCCGGCACGATGCCGCGGATGGGGAGCCTGTTGAGGCTGGCTCGCCAATTCAGATTTGCCTGCTGGGACCGTTTCGCATCCTCAAGAGAGGACATCTCACCGTCCTCCGGAATGGCGGCAAAGCCGAAGCCCTGCTCATGAACCTCGCCATCAGTTCCATCCGCCACCGGAATGGTGCGCCCCGCGCCGAACTGGTCACCGCCCTTTGGCCCGACTGCGCAAACGAACTCGCCGGGCAGTCCCTGAACACACTGGTCTTTGCCGTGCACAGGCAACTGGGGGACGCGGTCGGCGGCGCGGCACCGATTCTCAACAGCGCCGGGAACTACCGGCTCAACGCGGAGGCCGGCGTGGGGGTCGATGTGGCGAGCTATGACTACCTGGCGCGGAAAGGGGAACGATGATCCACGAGCCGACCCGCCGGTCGTTCGGACTCGAGTTGGCACCTAGGGTGGGGAGGCTCAAAGGACGGCGCGTGCGAATCCGGGTTGGAATTGTGGGGCTCGCCGCAGAGAAGATCTCCGTCGCTCTGCTGCTGG
>VBAO01000282.1 GCA_005883865.1 Candidatus Segetimicrobium genomatis | reverse complement strand
CCGATCAAAGACGTCCAGGTGCTCGACGACACCCACCTCAAGATCAAGACCGAGACGATCGAGAACCAGCTCATTCCCGCGTTCACCTACGTCGACATCGTGCCGCGCGGCATGGGGACCGATCTCGTGAAGCAGAACCCGGTCGGCTCGGGGCCGTACAAGTTCGTGGAGTGGGTCCCAAACGATCACGTGACCCTCGAGCGCCATCCCCGCTACTGGAACGAAGCCCGGGCCGGGCACGTCGACCGGATCATCCTCCGGCCGGTCACCGAGCTGCAAACCCGCATCTCGCAGCTCCTGGCCGGCGATGTCGACCTCGTCTACGATTTCAGCCTGCAGGAAGTCCCGCGCCTCCGCGCCGACAAAAGCGTGTCCGTTGCGGTCGTCCCCCCGGCCGACCAGATGTTCGTCGTCTATCTGAACCTGCGCAAGCCCCCGTTCAACAAACTCGAGATGCGGCAGGCCATGGGATGGGCGCTCGACCGGGAAGGGTTCATCAAGAATTTTCTCGCCGGCCTGGGCCGGGCGGACAATACCCCGTTCACCCCGCAGCACTGGGCCTACGATCCCAAGACGCAGGGCGCGTACGCCTACAGCCCGGACATGGTGGCGAAGCTGCTGGAGAAGGCGGGCTATCCCGGAGGACGCGGGCTCGCCTTCAGCTTCCTCGTGCCGTCGGGGTACCCGGAGTTCAAGCAGATCGCGACGTTGTTGCAGGCGACGTTCGCCTCGGTGGGGTATCGGCCGGCGATCGAAGAAGTCGACATCGCGCAGTGGGCGGCCCGCCTGAATCGGACCCGCGACTTCTTCGCCGTGGTCGACTACCCGCCGCGCGGATCGACGGATCCGGCCCTCACCTACTCGGCCGGCCTGCTCTTTCCGCCCAACCCGGCCAACGTGGGCGGGTTGACGCCGGAGATGATTCCCGGGTACGTCGACGAGCTCAGGAAGGGGGCGACGACGCTCGACCGGGGAGCGCGCAAAGCGGCGTACTTCAAGGTCCAGGAGCTGTGGCTCGAGCACCTCCCGGGCCCGATCTACTGCCACCGGTCCACCGCCCACGCGCATCTGCCGCATGTCCGCGGGTTCGTGCCCCACCCCGCCTTCCAGCAGAGCTTCGCCGACGTCTGGCTGGCCAAATGAGCCCATAGCGGGCGTCCCGGTCGCGGCAGTCCATGGCCAGGTATCTGATCCTCCGCGCGATGAGCGTGATTCCCACCCTGTTCGGCATCACGGTGCTGGTCTTTCTCGTGACGGTGTTCATCCCCGGCGACCCGGCGCAGGTGCTGGCGGGCGCGGAGGCGCCGCCCGAGGTCGTGGCCAGCCTCCGCCACGAGTTCGGCCTCGACCAGCCCATCCATGTGCGGTACGGCATCTGGCTCGCGAACATCGCCCGCGGCAACCTCGGGGAATCGTATTTCAGCCATCAAACCGTCCTGCGGCTGGTCGGACGCGCGTTCCCCGTCACCCTCGAGCTGGCGACGTTGTCCCTGCTCGTGGCCCTCGCGATCGCGGTCCCCAGCGGGATCGTCTCCGCCGTGAAGGCGAGCTCCTGGTTCGATCTGGGGGCGACGGCGTTTGGGTTCGTCGGGCTGTCCATCCCCGGCTTCTGGCTCGGGATCATGCTGATTTACCTCTTCGGGGCGCACCTGCGCTGGCTGCCCGCCGGCGGCTTCATCCCGTTGTCCCAGGGGCCGGTCGCCAATCTCCGCTCCATGATCCTCCCGGCGGTGGCGCTTGGGACGTTCGCGTCGACCCAGCTCATGAGGTACCTGCGCGCGGGCATGCTCGACGTGCTCAACGCCGACTACGTCCGCACGGCCCGCGCGAAGGGCCTGGCCGATGCGATGGTCCTGGTCCGTCACGCCATGCGCAACGCGCTGATCCCCTTTATGACCGTCCTTGGGGTGCAGATGGGGTATCTCTTGGGCGGCACCGTGATCACCGAGTCGGTGTTTGCCCTGCCGGGGGTGGGCCGGCTGGTCCTCACCGCGATCCTGAACCGGGATTATCAGGTCGCGGTGGGGATCATCCTCTTGATTGCCACGGCTTTCGTCTTGGTCAATCTCGCCGTCGATCTGCTCTATCCCGTGCTCGATCCGCGCGTCAGGATCGGTCAGTCGATGAGCTGGCAGTGAGGGCGGTCTTCGAATCGCGGAGCCACCTCGCCCGGGAGCGTCGCGCGCCGCCGCGGCCTTCGGTCCGGCGGCGCCTCCGGCGCCTGTCCCGCTGGGTCATGAAACGGTGGAGCCTGGTGGCCGGCCTCGGCGCGGTGATCCTGCTCTGCCTGGTGGCGCTGGCGGCCGGGGCGCTGTCCCCCTACGCCCCCGACCGGCAGAGCATGTCGGGCACCCTCCTCCCGCCGTCGGGCCTGCACCTGTTTGGCACCGACGAATTTGGACGGGACCTCTTGAGCCGGGTGTTTTTCGGCGCGCGCCTGACCATGCTGGCGAGCAGCCTCGCCGTGCTGCTCGCCGTGGTGGTGGGGGGGACCGTCGGGCTGACGGCCGGGTACTTCGGCGGAATCTACGACACGGTGACGGGGCGGATCACCGACACGCTCTTCGCCTTCCCGGTGGTCCTGCTCGGGATCGCGATCGTGAGCATGCTTGGGCCGGGCGAATCGAGTGTCGTCATCGCGATCGCGCTCGCGTCGCTGCCGAACTTTGCGCGGGTGTCGCGCTCGGCGATCCTCCGGGAGCGAGAAATGGAGTACGTGGTGGCGGCCCATTCCGTGGGGGCCTCGACCCCCTACATCATCTTCCGCACGCTGTTGCCCAACCTGATCGGGCCGTTGATGGTGCTCGTCTCGCTCGGCTTTGCCTACGCGGTCCTGTACGAAGCCTCGCTCAGCTTCCTCGGTCTGGGGGCCCAGCCCCCCACGCCCGAGTGGGGGGTCATGCTGTCGAGCGCGAGGGACTACATCTTTCAGGCCCCCTGGTACGCGTTTTTCCCCGGGATCTCGATCTTCGC
>VBAO01000281.1 GCA_005883865.1 Candidatus Segetimicrobium genomatis | reverse complement strand
CCAGTTGATGGCGACGCAGCAACCCATGGCCAAGGACCTCCGGATGATCGCGGCCGTGTGGGCGATGTCGATCGACCTCGAGCGGATGGGCGATCACGCCGAGGACATCGCGCGCATCACGCGGCGGATCGCCGAGCAGCCGTTGCTGAAGCCGCTCCTCGACATCCCCCGGATGGCCGGTCTGGTGAGCGAGATGCTCGGCGAAGGACTCGACGCCTTCGTCGCGCGCGACGCCGCGCGGGCCGAGCGGATGGCGGCCAAGGACGATGGGGTCGACCATCTCTATGCCCAGGTCTTCCGCGAGCTCCTCACCTACATGCTCGAAGACCCGAGGAACACCCAGCGCGCCACCCACCTTCTCATGGTGGCCCAGGCGCTCGAACGGATGGGCGACCACGCGACGAACATCGCCGAGCGCGTGATCTACATGGTCACGGGGACCCTCAAGGAACTGAACGTCTGACGGCGGGTGACCGGACCCCGCGGGGTTACCGCTCGGCCAGCAATGCCTTCCCCTGGTAGACGACGGTCTTGATGATGCGCTCGTCGATCGCCACGACGGGGGCCGGGACCGGGGCGTACAGGAGCTGCGGCGCATCCTTCTCGCCGTCGTGGATCGCCCACCAGAGAAATTCGGCCAGCGCCTTCCCCTTGGCCTCGTCCGTCTGGTCCTGCGGCACGAGCAGGTAGGTGAACCCGGCGATCGGATAGGTGTTCTGCCCCGGAGCATACGCGATCGAGACCCGGACATCGTTGGTCTGGACGATCCGCTTCGCCCCGCCGGCCGCCGCGGCCGTGGTCGATGAGAGCGAAGGGGCGACCCACTGCCCATCTCGGTTCCGCAGGACGGCGTACGTGAGATGATTCTGCACCACGTACGCCAGCTCGACGCAGCCGATGGCGCCCGGGGTCTGCTTGACGAGGCCCGAGACGCCCTCGTTGCCCTTGCCGCCGATGCCGGCCGGCCACTCCACGGAGGTGCTTCGCCCCACCTTGTCGCGCCAGGCCTGGCTGACCTCCGAGAGGAAGGTGGTGAAGATGAACGTTGTCCCGCTGCCGTCCGACCGGTGGACGACCGTGATCGGCATATCGGGCAGGGCGGTGCCGGGGTTGTTGGCCGCGATCCGCCGATCGTTCCACTTCGTGATCTGACCCATGTAGATATCAACGACGTTCTCCGGGGTGAGCCTGAGCCCGGTCCCGATGCCGGGGAGGTTGTAACTCATCGCCTCCGCGCCCGCGACCGTCGGGATCAACAGGACCCTCCGCCCCATCGCCTTGAGCTGGTCATCCGACAGCGGCGCATCGGAGGCGCCGAAGTCGACGGTCCCCCGCTGCACCTGCGCGATACCGCCCCCGCTGCCGATCGATTGATAGTTGATGCGAACGTCCGGGTGAAGGCGGTTGTACTCCGCGAACCAGCGTGAGTAGAGGGGGTACGGAAACGTCGCGCCCGCTCCGTTGAGGACGACCGGCCCGGCGGCCCCCGCGCCCATGGTCCCGCCCCCGAGCGCGCTCGCCCCAGCGACGAATCCGCCGACGACCAGGCCCGCGAACGCACTCCTCCCTCGAATCCTCACGTTCACAGTACTGGATCGGTCCGCACCGTGTGCGATGCCTCGGTGAAGCCGGGGTTAAGAGCGTGTTAAGCGTCACGCGCCGCGCGGGGAGCGGTCGACGTCCGCGCGGGGCCCTCGCCGCCCTCGCCCTCCCGGGGGGGGCCGTTCTGGGCCCGGCCGGCCCCATCGTACTGGGGAACGAGGCGCTCGTACTCCTCGGCCATGAGGGGCGAGGAGATCATGAAGTCGGCCGAGGCCCGGTTGCACGCGATCGGGATATTCCAGACCACCGCGATTCGGAGCAGCGCCCGGACATCGGGATCGTGCGGGTGCGGCTCGAGCGGATCCCAGAAGAAGATCAGGAAGTCGATGCCGCCTTCCGCGATCTTGGCGCCGATCTGCTGGTCCCCTCCCAGCGGGCCGCTGCGGAACTCCGTGACGTCGAGGCCGAGGCGGCCGGCGATGAGCTCCCCGGTCGTGCGCGTCGCGCAGAGCTCGTGCCGCGCCAGGAGGCCCTTGTTGAACGTCATCCAATCGAGGAGATCCATCTTCTTGTTGTCGTGGGCGATCAGCGCGATGCGCTTCGTCTTCGTCATCGCGATGCGCCGGAATGCCAGCGCGTCGTGCTCGGCGGCGGGCGATCGCGGATCACCGGCCTCGAGGCCGGCGGACGGTTGGGTCCCAATGATGTGTTCTTCCATCGATCCATCCTCCCTGCAGTGGGATGTGCCGGCGGAGCCGCGGGGCCCCGGCCGGGTCGAGCCTACCAGATCGAGGTTAACCGAGAGTGAAGAACGGGTGAAGCATAGCCGGAATTCCCAGCGGACGCGGCCTCAGTCGCGGGGATCGAGGCGGTACCCGACCCCGCGCACGGCGGTGATCCGAATCCCGCCCTTCGACTCGACCTTCTTCCGGAGCCAGGCGATATGGGTGTCGAGCGTCCGCGTATCCCCGAAGTAATCGGGCCCCCAGACCTCCCCCAGGAGGCGCTCGCGCCGGACGATCTTGCCCTGGTGGCGCAGCAGGAGGTGCAGCAGGTCGAACTCCTTGGCCGAGAGAAGAATCTCCTCTCCCGCCGCCGTCGCGGCATGGGCGGCGATGTCCATGACCAATCGGTTGGCCACGAGTCGATCCTCCGCCCCGGCCTGAACGACCATCGTCTCAAGCACGTTGGCGATGTCCTCGCACCGATCGGTGCTGGCCTCCAGGGTTTCGCAGATGTCCTTCCACTTGATGATCTCCTTCGCGCTGGCCCGCCCGGCGAACAAGCCCTCGATCGCCTCGCGCAGGACGTCGTCGCCGCGGTTTTCCAGCCGGTGCAGCGCGCGGGTGTGGGGAAAGACGTCGTGCATCTCCTGCAGCGCGTGCATCGCGTCGTTGAGTTGCTGCGCGGATTCGAGCACGATCTCTCCCATCTCGCGCGCGGCGGGCAGGGGCCGCTTGATGCGGTGGATCGCCAGACGCGCCGCGGCCGCCTCGATGGCGTCCAGGACATCGTCGAGATACCCCGTCAGCTTCTGGACGAGCTCTCCGTCCGGGAGGGCTCCCGGGGCCATCTGGGCCTCAAAGAGGTCCCGGGCGATCGCGTCCCCTTTGTGCTCCAGGTCCCGGATGGTCTGCCAGGCCTCCGACCACGTGATCCCTCCCGCAAACCCCGAGGCCAGCACCCCGGCGGCTTCGAGGATGGTTCCGGCCATCTCGCTCTGCAGACTGAACTTCGGCTCCGTGTCTTTGGACGCGAGGGGCGCGGTTGACTTGTTCACGACACCATGAGTTGGCCACCTTCCCCCGGGATTCCTCTGCAGCATGACAGGAAACGGCGCGCATCGTCGCGCATTACCGTGAAGGTGCTCCACGGTCGCGAAACGAGGTGAGGGCGAGGTGAGCGAACGCATCGGCTTCATCGGCCTGGGCATCATGGGCCGCCCCATGGCCGGGCACCTGGTGGACGCCGGGTACGCGGTCACGGTCTGGAACCGCACGCGCGGGAAAACGGCCGCGCTCGTGGAGCGGGGCGCGGCGGCCGCGGACTCCCCCCGGGAGATGGCATCCCGGAGCGATATCACGATCACGATGGTGGCGGACACCCCGGACGTCCTCGAGGTGATGCTGGGATCGAACGGCGTGCTCCACGGCGCCCGGCCCGGGAGCGTCGTCGTGGACATGAGCACGATCTCACCGGTGGCGACCCGCGAGGTCGCGCGCAAACTCGCCGAGCGCGGGGTGGAGATGCTCGATGCCCCGGTCTCCGGGGGGGAAAAAGGGGCGATCGAGGCGACCCTGTCGATCATGGTGGGCGGCAAGCCGGAGGTGTTCGAACGCGTGCTGCCGGTGTTTCAGAAACTGGGGCGGCTGATCGTGCACCTCGGGGAGATCGGGGCGGGGCAGGTCACGAAGGCATGCAACCAGCTCGTGCTGTCGCTCACCCTGCTCGGCGTTGCCGAGGCGCTGACGATGGCGCGCAAGGCCGGGGTCGATCCGGCCAAGGTCCGGGCCGCGCTCCTCGGCGGGTTCGCACAGAGCCGGGTGCTCGAGTTGCACGGGCAGCGGATGCTCGACCGCAACTTCGAGCCGGGGTTCAGGACCCGGCTGTACCACAAGGACATGGGGATCGTCATGGAGACCGGCCGGTCGGTGGGGATGCCGCTCTTGGGCGGCGCGCTCGCCGCCCAGCTGTACCAGATCGCGATGAACCGGGGCCTGGGCGGTGATCGCCGACCTCGCGGGATAGGGGCTGGCTGGCCGGATGCTTCCGTCCCAGAATCTCATCGACCGTTCCTAATTCTGCGGACATTTGGGATGCGTCCGCAGTGGAAAGACGTCAGCCGAACAGCGTTGCTGACGATTCGCGTGCCGGAGTCCCACCGGCAGCGGGCGAACGCATCGCACGCCAGGCCGTGCCCCGTCGACAACTCGGAGCCGGTGCCGGCGAGGATCGGGCTCCTATGGAGCTCGGCCGTCCGCGCGCTCGAAGCGCCGCTTCCCGCCGGGCCACCGCCCGCCAGAACGACCACACATGCTTCCCGCGATTCCTCACGGGTAGCGGGAAGGTGACGTGGTCGCCCAGACGGCGGGTGGGTCGCTCGGCGAGATGCATCCCTCGCCGCCCGATGGCGCAGGCGGCGGCCTGATGCCGTGAGAGACCGTAGCGATCGGCAAACTTGTGTTGGCCGATCACGGAGGTGTATGTGGGTGTGACACGATCGACCGCGATCCCTGCATCATAGCATCTCGCTTGAAGGATCGCGTGGAACGTCGCGTAGGCGAAGGCTGCTCCAACTCTGTCTTCTTCGCCTCAAAGTCGAGTCTTTCGGCCACCAGGGGCTTTTGGCACAGACAAGCATATGTGACCACTTGAGCCACTGCTGCTCCGATGATGGCGGCGGCCTGGTTGTGAGTCTTGCCACGGGTCGCACACGACACTCGGTATGACGCGATCGGATTGCCGAACCGATCCAGGTCCGTCACCGCCAGGTGGTCCTCGTTCAGGTCAACGGCGACGACCCCGGTCCCCTCAAGGCTGATCCGCTTGCCTGGTGAGACCGACACCGTCGCCAGCACGCGCCAGCCCTTGCGGTCATGCACGAATCGCCACGAAATGGCTTCCCCGTCATGCCTTTCAGGCGAAAGATTCCGGCCGATCGCGGCGACGATCGCATCGTGGCCGTATGCGAATCGGAGGCCGGGGATCATAAGATGCGGCCCGCAGGCCGCCAGCGCATTCGGCAGGCGCAGCCGCAGGGTCAGGCTCCCATCGGCTTCGACGGTGGCCACGCAGCCCTGGCAGCCAGCGGTCTCGTCTTTGGAGCCGAGCACGAAGAATTGATTGGACCGTGCGGCACGCCACTCGCGCCGCCAAGCGTCGTGCGAGGCGTAGCCATTGGCGGCCAAGGCGAACTGCCGGCGGAACAGTTTCCGGGAGCCGAAGCACAAGGGGACGCGGCCAGCGGCACCGTCGGCCCTGAGCGCACCCAGGCGCTGCTCCAGGATCGCGAGCCGCCGGTGCTTCTGATGATGCTTGCCGGTCCCCCGGGGGATCTTGGCGAGCACTTTCCTGGCTCGCGCGATGCGCCGCTCGAGGTTCCTGATCAGGCCCGGACGGCGTTCCTTGATCGAGGCAATCTTGCCCTTCACGGTCGCGGCCAGCGCATTGAACTGGCGCGCGGTGAGGCCGAAGCTAGGCAGGAACGCCCGCTTTGTTACTGCGAGTGGATCGCCAGCGCACAGGCGGGCGAATAGTGTCCGCTCCGCGCGCCCGTAGAGGTCGGCGTAGGCATCCAAGAGCGAATCCCGGTCGGAATCTCGAGAGAGCCGGGTGGCGAAGCTGCGCTGCATCATCGCCGGAGTTCGTCGGGCGGAGGCAGGCGCCGCCGTGGACGACGCTGTGTGGCCGTCCGGGTCGCGGTCAGCGCGCGGAGCGCCCGGGTCCGCGCCGACCAGCGCCCATACAGGCGAGCACAGAACGCCGTGAGGGCATCCACCATCTCCCGCTCGAGGTCGTCCGTCGTCTCTCCGGGATCGGTGACGACCACGCGCCGTCCCTGGGCCCTTTGTCTACAAATCCAGCAATTTGCTATCAACCCTCTGTCCGTTCGGCGATGAGCCCTGCCAGTGCCCGAGCCTCACGGTCCCGGGGCCGCGACCGCTCCCAGAACTCTCGTGACAGGGTGCGCACCGCGGGCCGGGCCAGTCCCGCGCGAATCAACCCCGTGATGTGCGCGTCCCGACACAGTGGTGCACCGACCGGGCCAAGCCTGGCCACCGGCTTCTGGCGATCGGTCACGATGATTTCTTCACCCGCCTTCGCCGCATCCACGTATTCGATCAAATGCGCCTTCAGGTCAGCGATCGACACGCGCCTCATTGTCGCGACCTCCTCCCGTCTCGATGGGCACACATATGCATGGAAATATATATGACTATTATAGCCACATGGACTCGACCAGTCAACGCCCGCGCCGCCTTGACGCTGCCACGGCCATCTTCCTATACTCAGGCCTACAACGGCCTTTCGAGGCGGAGGTGCGCGCGTGGCAACGACGGAACGCCGGAGCCATTCCCCCGACCCCGCCGCTTTGGCCGATGCCAGGGCCGAGTGGACGGCCCGTGAGCTCGGCCAGTCCCTCGCGCAGCGCCCGGAGCGCCGGGACCGATTCGAATCGTTGTCCGGGCTTCCCGTCGAGCGCGTCTACGGCCCGGACGACGTGGCGGGGTGCGACTATCTGAGGGACATCGGGTTTCCGGGCCGCTATCCGTATACCCGGGGCCCCTACCCTACCATGTATCGGTCCCGGCCCTGGACGATGCGCCAGATCGCCGGGTTCGGCACGGCCGGCGATACCAACGCCCGGCTCAAGTACTTGATCGCGCAGGGCCAGACCGGCATCTCGATCGACTTCGACATGCCGACCCTCATGGGGGTCGACTCGGACGATCCCAGGGCGCGCGGCGAGGTGGGCCGCGAGGGGGTCGCGGTGGACACCGTCGACGACCTCGACGGCATCCTCGAGGGGATCGACATCGGCAGGATCAGCGTCTCGATGACGATCAACCCCACGGCCTGGATCCTCTTCGCGATGTACCTGGTGATCGCCGACCGGCGCGGCATCCCCCGGGACGCCCTCTCGGGGACGGTGCAGGCCGACATCCTGAAGGAGTACATCGCGCAGAAAGAATGGCTGTACCCCATCCCGGCCGGCATGCGCATCGTGCGGGACCTGATCATCTACAGCGTGCGCCACCTCCCGCACTACAACCCGATCAACATCAGCGGGTATCACATCCGCGAGGCCGGCGCGACCGCGGTCCAGGAGGCCGCCTTTACCCTGGCCAACGGCATCGCCTACGTGGACGAGGTCTCGCGGAAGGGACTGAGCGTGGACGAGTTTGCGCCCCGCCTCGCCTTCTACTTCATCGCCGAGCGCGACTTCTTCGAGGAGGTGGCGAAGTTTCGCGCGGCGCGGCGGGTCTGGGCGCGACTCATGCGCGAGCGGTTCGGCGCGCAGAAACCGGAGTCGATGCGCCTCCGGTTCCACTGTCAGACGGCGGGCAGCAGCCTGACCGCCAAAGAACCGCTCAACAACGTCGCCCGCACGGCGCTCCAGGCCCTCTCGGCCGTGCTCGGAGGCGCGCAGAGCCTCCACGCCAACGGCATGGACGAGGCCCTCGCGATCCCGTCGGAGCTCGCGATGAAGGTGGCGCTCCGCACGCAGCAGATCATCCTCGACGAGACGGGCGTCGCCAACACCATCGACCCGCTCGCCGGGAGCTACTTCGCGGAGAGCCTCACCAATCGCGTCGAGGACGGCATCTGGGCCTACCTCCGGCGGATCGACGAGCTGGGCGGGGCGGTGGAGGCGGCCAAGCGAAATTTCTTCCAGG
>VBAO01000280.1 GCA_005883865.1 Candidatus Segetimicrobium genomatis | reverse complement strand
GGGGTCTCTTCCCGCCGTCAGGCCGCGCGGCGTCGGCGAAGGTGGCCATCGGGTTCTCGATGCCCGACCTGTCAGAGTCATTCTGGATCTCGATGGCCTACGGCGTCGACAAAGAAGCCAAGGCCCTCGGCGTTCAGATCGTCAAGGTCAACGCCGGCGGCGACGCGAACGTCAACCAGCAGATCTCACAGATCCAGGATCTGATTCAGCGCAAGGTCAGCGCCATCATCGTGGGCGCGACGAACGGAGCCGCGGTGAGCCCGATCGTCGACAGGGCGGTTGCGGGCGGCATTCCCGTCGTCGGCCTCTCGTCGATCCCCGCGACCTCCAGAATCGTCTCGGCGGTCGGGGCCGACCACTACAGCATGGGCAGGCTCCAAGCCGAGTGCCTGGCGAAGGCCCTGGGGAGCGGTGGGAACGTCGGAATGATGGCGGGCCCGGCGGGTCAGAGCTGGGCGGATGAGCGCGCGAAGGGGTTTCGCGAGACCGTCGCCTCGAGATTTTCCCGCATCAAGATCGTGACGGAGTCGCGGCTCGCCGATAACCGCAACTCTGCCCTGACCACGATGGAAGACTGGATCCAGCGCTTCCCGACCCTTCACGGCGTCTACAGCGCGACCGACGATATCGGCGCAGGCGTTGTCGATGCGATCAAAGCAGGCGGGAAGACTGCGGCCATCAAGGTTTCAAGCTCCAACCTTAGCCCGACAGCGGCGCAGCTCCTGAAGAGCGGTGACTTTGTTTGCGTCTCGATTCAGCAGATCGTACTCCAGGGCCAGGAGGCCGTGAAGCAGGCAGTCAATGCCGCGCGGAAGCAGCCGACAAGGTCTCGCGTCGCCACCCCCGCCCTGCTCGTGACCAAGGACAACATGGCGAACCTCGACATGAGCCTCGTCTCGGCCCCGGCCGGCTACAAGCCGTAAGGGCGGGCCATACCAGGGCGCGGGAGACGAACAGGGGGTGGGGCATTCATGAAACAGGTGATTCACGCAGGCAGCGCTCCGGAGGAGATGCCGTTCGTTCCCGGGATGTCCGTCCGGGGAGGGCGGACCGTCTACCTTTCGGGTGCGACAGCGTTTCCATTGTACCATAAGCACCCGCACGATGAGGAGGAGCTCCGGCCGCCCGAGAGCATCGGAGCGCAGACGCAAGTCGCGCTGAACAACCTGCGCCTGGTGCTCGAGGCGGCGGGTGGCAGGCTCACGGATATCGTGAAGGTGACGATCTTCAACACGGAGATGGAGCATCAGGACGAGGTCAATCGCGTTTACCAGAAGTTCTTCGGCGGGCATCGGCCGGCGCGGTCCCATGTCGGGGTGAGCCGGCTCGTCGGTAGGGGGCTCAAGATCGAGATCGAGGCCGTCGCGGTCATCGATGACTGATGGAGAGCGGCGCTCCGCAGTCGGGTTCATAGACCGCCAGGGAGGTGATGACACGTGAAAGAGGCACTCGGCAAGGCCGGCCAGGCTGTGGAATATCGCACGGCGGACGGGCGGCTCGTTGGTCTGTACATCCCCGGCGACTTCTCAGATTACACCAGCTTCCCGCCGTTCGTGGAGACGCCGGAGGAGCAGGCGCACCTGGCGCAGGCCTATAAGGTGATCAGCCCCCAGCGAGAGCGGGAGACCAAGGCCCATCTCACCGCCGACGAACTGCCGCTTCAAATCGTCCTGCTCGACCGGGATCCCGGCTCGTACGTGCGGCCGCACTATCACGTCAACGACGCCCCGGCCGCGTCTCCGACACGGCACCAGATCCTCATCTGCCAGCGGGGGCGGTTGCGGGTCGGGCTCTACACGAAGGACGGGGAGCGGCTGGGCCATGTGGTGCTCCGCTCGGGGGATCTCGTGCTCATGTGCGAGGGGCATTCCCTCGAGTTTCTGGACCCCGGCACCAAGATCATCGAGATCAAAATGGGCCCGTTTCCGGGAAGCGATGAGGCCGACAAAGTCGAGTTGCATGTGGACCACGAGCCCGCGCACCGCAGCCCGTAGGCCTGGAGATTGACATTCTCACCACCGCGTCATGATTTTTGGCCCCGCTGGGGCAGCTGAATCGTGATCAGGGCATCGTAGTCGCGGTAATCCATCGTCATCATGGGCTTTGTCCGAGGCGTCGAGCATTTCTACCCGGCGCGGCAGGCCCCTGTCTCTTAGGACGGAGACGCGCGCCTGTCCCTGGCCCGTTTGCGCGGCGAGAAAGACCTGCGTGGCGGCCCCATCGATCACGGCGTCATGCGCGCCCCTCCGCCGGGTCCTGTGCCGGCGCCCCCGTCGCGCCCGACGAAACCGCCCACGCGGCGATCTCGCCCACCGTGGCAAACCACACCCCGGGCGTGGCCCGCATGTGATGAATGAGTTGCTCCAGGCCGAGGAGCCGTCCGGCGCGGCCCGAGATCCACGGATGCATCGTCAAGACGAAACAGCCGTTCTCGCCTCGCATCCCGTCGAACTCCTGCATCCACATGCGAATGACCCGGTCGGGGTCGGCGATCCCATTGCCCGATCCGGGGACGTACCGGTACATCGGCGCGTCATCCAGGAGCCACTGCACGGGTACTTCGGCGAGCGGTCCCGCGGGCGTGTCCAGGAAGTACGGCACATCGTCGCCCATGAGGGAGCTGTCGTAGACGAATCCATACCGTTTGAGTATCGCCGGGCTCCCCAAATTGAGCTCCCACGACGGGGACCGATACCCGGTGGGGCGCATGTCGAATGACGACTCCCAGATCTGGAGCTGGTCTTCCATCACCCGGACCTCCTCCTCGTCCGAGAGCGTATCGAGCGATTCGTGCACGTTGCCGTGCGCGCCGAGTTCGTGCCCGGCATCCAGGATCGAACGGATCGCCGCCTCGTGGTGGACGATGGTGTAGCCCGGGACGTAGAACGTCCCCCGCAGCCCGTACTTGTCCAGGAGCCGCAGGATGCGCGGAACGCCGGTCCGCACTCCAAACCGGCGTTCCTCCATGCCGGCGAGCG
>VBAO01000279.1 GCA_005883865.1 Candidatus Segetimicrobium genomatis | reverse complement strand
GAGGCGCGTCCGGAACTCCTCGTCGCTCAGGCGTTGCCGCCCGAGGCCGACGAGGGCGAAGCGCTTGGGAAGCCAGTGATCGAGATAGAGGTCATAGAGGGCCGGCACCAGCTTGCGCCAGGCCAGATCGCCCCCGCCCCCAAAGATGGCCAGGATCGCCCCGTCGGGACCACCCTCGCCCACCACGGCCCTACGGCGCCGCGGCCACGGCGCGCTCCAGGTCCCGCAGCCCCTGCCGCACGTCGCGGCCCAGGTGGATCCGGATGACCCGGCGTCCGTGCCGGCGCAGCGCCTCGAGATCCCCCAGGGCCTGGGCGCGCCTGAAGACCCCGAAGGTGTACGGCGATCCGGGGACGGGTACATCCTCGCCGTCGTCGGCCGTGAGGAGCAGGAACAACCCTGTCGCGGGTCCCCCCTTATGGTACTGCCCGGTCGAGTGCAGGTACCGGGGCCCGTATCCGAGCGTGGTGGCCAGCCGCGTGCCGTCGCGGAGGCGTACCCGGATCGATTGCAGTCCCTCGTTGGTCGCAGGCTCCTCGGTCAGGTACGCCATCAAGGCGACGTAGTCCCCGGGCCGGCCCTGGGCGAGCCACCCCCTCAGGGACCCGGCGATCGTCCGCTCCGTTCGGTCGCCGTACAGGCGCAGGGGGCCTTCGACGAGGGCGGGCGGCTCCTCGGGCAGCCGGCCGTCTTTGCGGACGCCGTCGAGGAGCCGGTTGGTGTTGTCCTTGCTCTCCTGCACGTTCGGCTGGTCGAACGCGTTGATGCCCAGGACGGCGCCGGCGGTCGCCGTCGCGAACTCCCACCGAAAGAATTCCCCGCCCAGATCGAGGAGGTCGTCCATCTGGATCGTCACCACCGGATGCCCGGCCTCTCGGAGACGCTGGACCCCTCCGTCGAGCGCGCCGTCGTCCTGCCCGACGCGGATATGCGCGAACAGCCGGTCCCCGCCGTAGACCGCCGGATCCCCGAGCGGCTCGTCGGCCACCGGCAGGAGGCCGGTGCCGGCCTTGCCGGTGCTTTCGGCCATGAGCTGCTCCAGCCACATCCCGAGCGCGGCGACGGGCGCGGCCACCAGCAGGGTGACCTTGTCCCGTCCCCTCCGGGCCAGTTCGCCCATCGCGGCGCCGAGCGCCACACCGGGGTTCTCCTGGGCGGGCACGTCCGCCGCGCAGGCGCGCATCATGCGGAGTGCGCGGTCGAGCAGGCCGGCCACATCCACGCCCTGGAGCGCCGCCGGCACCAGGCCGAAGTAGGAGAGCGCGGAGTACCGGCCGCCGATGTCGGGAGAGTTGAGGAACACCCGGCGGTAGCGGCGCCGCCGGCCCTCCTCGACCAGCGGGGTCCCGGGATCGGTGATCGCGACGAAGTGCTCACCGGCCCGCTCCCCCTTGAGGGCGCGGAGCTTCGCGTAGAAGTACTCGCCGAACGCCGCGGGCTCCGCCGTCGTTCCCGATTTGCTGGCGACGATGAACAGCGTCTGCGCGAGCGGCACCGCGCGCTCCACCCCGGCGATCGTCGCCGGATCCGTGGTGTCGAGCACGGTGACCGGCAGTCCCTGCGGGAGCGGCGGGAACGTCCGCCGAAGCACGAGGGGCGCGAGGCTGCTCCCGCCCATCCCCATGTGCACCGCGTGACGGATGCCGGCGGTCCGCGCCTCCGCGGCGAACCCCACGAGGTCGCCGAGGGCCTCCTCCATCTTCTCGGCGACGTGGAGCCAGCCGAGGGCTCCGCGGATGCCGGGCTGGATGTTCGGATCGGCGCTCCACAGGGTGGGATCCCCGCGCCACAGCCGTGAAGCAAACTGCTCCCGCTCCATTTGGTCGAGCCGCGCCCGCACCGCGGCCCAGCCCGCGCCAAGGTCGAAGCGCTGCCGGAGCGGCGGGCTCCCGCTCCTCATCGGCGCCCCCTCCCTCTCCGCCGCGCGCGCCGGGGGCGCGGCGGCCGGCCCGCGCCCTCGAGCACCTCTTTGATGACGACCGCCTGGTTGTGAAGGGGGTCGCGCGCTCCGTAGACGAGGGTCAGGGTCCCGCCGCGCGCCCGCGGGGCGAGTTGGTCGAGCAACGGTCGCTTGGCGGCCAGTTCCTCGATGTACCGCGCGCGAAATTCGCTCCACTTCGCCGGATCGTGGGCGAACCACGTGCGCAGGGCCGTGCTCGGGCCGAGGTCGCCCATCCAGGCGTCGATCTTGACCTTCGCTTTGGAGAGCCCTCGGGGCCAGATCCGGTCGACCAGCACGCGCGTTCCGTCGCTTGGAGAGGCCGGGTCGTAGGCCCGCTTCAGTCGAATCATGCGCCGCCTCGCAAGACGGCTCCCGCGGGGCCGCCGCCTGCAGTCTCCGAACCTGCCCCTCGCAGGTGGGTGTCCTCCCGGGCGGTTTCGGCTAGCCCCCCGTTGCGGCCGGTGAGGCCGCAGAGGATGGCCGGGGCCCGTCGTCCCCGTCCGGAGCCGGACTCCCTTTGTCTATCTGTTGGCTCGGGACTACAAGGCTTGCGCACACCGCAGGAGCCATGCCGATCATAGCATCACGCCGGGGGCGGCTTCAACCGGATGTGCGCCTCGTCGAGCGCGGCAGGGTCCACGGCGGATGGGGCGCCGGTCATCAGATCGGCGGCGCTCTGGGTCTTGGGAAACGCGATCACTTCCCGGATCGTCTCTTGACCCGCCAGCATCATGACCGCTCGGTCCAGGCCCAGGGCGATGCCGCCGTGGGGAGGCGCGCCGTACTGGAAGGCATCGAGGAGAAAACCAAAGCGGTCCCGCGCCTGTTCCGGGGTGATCCCCAGCAGGTCGAACATGCGGGCCTGAAGCTCCCGGCGGTGGATCCGGATGCTCCCGCCGCCGAGCTCCACGCCGTTCAGCACCAGGTCGTACGCCTTGGCGCGCGCCGCGAGCGGATCGGAGCCCAGCAGGTGCACGTCCTCGTCCGCCGGCGCGGTGAAGGGGTGGTGCATGGCGGCGAGGCGGTCGCTCCCCTGCCCGCGCTCGAATAGGGGAAACTTCGTGACCCAGAGAAACGCCAGACGGTCCGGCACCAGCCCCAGCCGGCGCCCGAGATCCAGCCGGAGCCGGCCGAGGGCCGTGCTGGCCACCCGCGGCGCGTCGGCGATGAAGAGCAGCAGGTCCCCGGGCGCGGCGCGAAGACGGGCCTGGAGCGCCGTGAGGGAACCCGGCGAGAGGTGGCGGACGGCCGGGCCGCGGGCTCCGGCCTGGTCGACGTGCACGGGAACGAG
>VBAO01000278.1 GCA_005883865.1 Candidatus Segetimicrobium genomatis | reverse complement strand
CCGGGACCACCTTCGGGGAGATCGCCTGGTAGAGGAGACAGGCGAGCTCGGCGCACCGGGGCGTCAACCCGCCGACGATCTTCGGGACCGAGCGGATCGATCGCTGGGCGTTGCCGGGGTCGAGCCGCTCCGGGGAGAACGCCAGGTGGAAATCCCGCCCGGCGAGCAGCCCGGATCGTTCCAGGATGGGCTTCACCCGCTCCTCCGTCGTGCCCGGATAGGTCGTGCTCTCCAGCACGATGAGCTGCCCCCGGCGGAGATGGGGGACCAGCTGGCCTACGGCCGCGTCGACGTACGAGAGATCCGGCTGCTTCGCCCGCGTCAGCGGCGTGGGCACGCAGATGATCACCGCGTCGGCCCCGGCCGCCCCGGAGGGATCCTGCGTGGCCGAGAGGTTCCCTTGCGCGACCAGCGCCGCCGTCACGTCGTCCTGCACGTCGTCGATGTAGGAGGTCCCGCGGTTCACCGCGGCCACGCGGTCGGCGTCCGTGTCGAGCCCGATCACGCGGAACCCGGCCCGCCCCAGCTCCACCGCGAGGGGCAGCCCCACATACCCCCCCTTAGAACCTCCAGCCGAGCACGGCCATCAGCGCGTCGATCACGTGTCTGGTCTCGAGGAGCACGGCCATCCCGCCCACGCCGAGCGCGACCATCAGGTTGGTCTCGAGCATCGCCGCTCCACCCACGCCCAGCCCGGCCGCCAGCAGCCATCCCCGGGCCGCCGTCGGGAGGCCCCCCGTGGGGGGGCTGGAGGGCACGGAGGGGAGGACCGGGGTGTGGTAGTTCCCGTAGAGGTAGTAGCTGTCGTCGTTCTCCGGGGCGACCTTGTTCACCACGACGCCCAACACCCGGGCGTGGACCCGTTCCAGCTCCCGCTTGGTCTCGACCTCCACGCCGCGGGGCGCCTGGCCGGCGGCCAGGACGAGCACCACGCCGTCCACCAGCGCCGCCAGCGCGCGGGATTCGGCGAACGGGACGGGCGGGGGAGAGTCGATGAGCATCACGTCCGCGTGCCGGCGGAGCTCGTCCAGGAGCCCGGCCATCGCGGGGGGCCCGAAGAGGTCCACCAGCGGCAGGAGCGACGATTGGCCGGCCGGCAGCACCCGGACGTTCTCGACCGTGGTCGGCTGCAGGGCCGCCTCGACCGGCACCGCCCCGGTGAGGGCGTCCACGAGCCCGGCGTCCACCGTCACCCCGAACAACCGGTGCGCGGTGGGGCGGCGGAGATCGGCGTCCACCACCACGACGCGCTTGCCGCTCCGGGCGATCGCCCGGGCCAGATGGTACACGACCGTGGAGGTCCCGGCGCCCACCCGCGTGCCCGTGAACATGATCGCCGCCCGGCTCCCGTTGGATCCGTGCAGGCCGAGGGCGGTCTTGAGCACCTGATACGCCTCGTCGAACGGCGGATTGTGCTTGACGACGCTCGTCAGCACGGGGGTCCCGAGGAGCCGCTCGGCATCCTCCGCGGTCTTCACGGTATTGTCGATCTGCGTCTGGAACACGACGAGCCCGATCCCGCCGAACAGCCCGAGCATCCCCGCCACCAGGACGCGGACGACCGTGCGCGACGGGGACGCGGGTTGGGCGGAGGTGGCGATATCCACGATGGTGACGGGGTTGTGGTCGAGCGCCATTTGCTCTTGCACCCGGAAGTCGTTGAAGCGGCTCTCGAGCGACGTGTAGGAGGCCTCGAGGACCTGCACGGTTCGGGTGAGGCGCGTGAACTCGCGCTCGGTCTCGGTGAGCTGCGGGAGCTTCTTCTGCTCCTCGGGGATGACCGACGCCAGGGCCGCCTGTCTCGCCTGGACCGCGACCAGCTGGGTCTCGAGGGTCACCAGCGACCGCACGAGGGTCTCGTAGACCGGGTTGACCCGGACGAACTCCGCGGAGATGATCTTCTCGATCTCGGTGGACAGGACTTCCCTCAGGATCTTGATCCGCCGCGTGAGGTCCACGACGGCGGGGTGCTGATCCGTGTAGGCGATCCGCGCCGCCGCGAGCTGGACCTCCAGGTTGATCAGGTCGCCGCGCAGCTTCTGGGCGATCGGGTTCTCGGTGACCTGCCGCTCGGTATTCGTCGGCGAGAACTGGCCGATCCGCCGCCGGACATCCGTGATGCGGGCGGAGATCTCTCGCTGCGCCTGCACCGCCGCCCGCTGCTCGCCGACCATGTTCAGGTAGACCGTGACTTCCGCGTTGAGCTGGGTCGGCATCGACACGATGCCGTGCGCCTGCTTGAAGCCGTCCAGGGCGTTCTCCGCCTCGGCCAGGCGGCCGCGGGTGTCCTGGAGCTGGTCCTGGATGAACTGCCGCGTGACGTCGGTTTCCCGGCGGTTGATCTCCTGGTTGTACGCCACGGTCACGTCCGCGTAGGTGTTGGCCAATCGGACGGCGGCGGCGGGATCCCGGTCCCGCACCGCGAGGGTCAGCAACGGCTGCGCCTGGGTTCCCCCCGTGATCCGCAGCCGGGTCCACAGGTCGGTCGGCGTGACCTTCAGGCCGAGGCGCTGGATGACGCGCTCGGCGACGGTGCGGCTCTGGATCAGCGCGATGATGCGCGCGGTGTCCGCCCCGGGGCTGGCCTGCACCCGATCCGACACGAGCACGAGCAGGTACCGGTTGGCATCGGGCGGGGAGGCCGTCAGGGTCACGCTGGCCACGTAGTCCAGATCGCGGGGCCAGGCGACGACCGTGCCCACGACGAGGGCGACGGCGGTCGCGATCAGCACCGTCCGGTAGTGCTTGCGCAGGACCCGGTAGTACGTCCAGAATTCCACCGACCGCTCCTCGCTCCGCCCCTAGTAGGTGACCGGCAGGCCCAGCAGGGCCCGGATCAACGTCAGTCCCGACAACATCGACACGATGGTGCTGACGGTCTGGAGCGGGCTCTGGGGCACGAACACGACATCGCCCGGCTGCAGCATGACGTTCTGGTTGGCGCATCCCTCGTGAAGGTACTTCCACACGTCGAGCGTGATGGCGGTCGGCTGGGCCGTGCCGGCCTGCCGGATCAGGTACACGGTGGTCAGTTTGGACAGGGTGGCGGGGCCGCCCGCGGCGGCGATCGCGTCCATCACGGTCTTGGGGAACGTTTCGCCCATATCCACCGGCCCGGGTCTGACCACCGCGCCCAGCACGATCACGCGCCGGTCGGTCTCGGGCATGACGACGATGTCCCCGGGCTGGAGCACCGGGTTCAGCTCCAGGGTGCCCTGGCGCAGGAAGGCCTCCAGGTCGGTCTTGATCGGCTGGCCGCTCCGGAGGATTCTGATGCTCTCGGGCGCCGCCTTGAGCGTGGGGCCGCCCGCCCCCACCACGGCATCGAGGATGCGGTCGTCGTCCTTGAGCGTGACATACCCCGGCTTGTTGACCTGCCCCAGCACCAGGATCCGCGACTTCCGGTCGTCCGGGATCACCAGGACGTCCCCGGGCTGGAGCACCTGATTCTGCGAGGCGTCCCCGTGGAGCAGTTTCCCGAGATCGACGGCATTCGCCGCCGCCTTGTGGATGATCAGCGCCTCACCGAGACCGGCCTGCTGGGTGGGACCCCCGGCCACCGCCAGGAGCTCGGCTACGGTGACGCCCCGGTGGAATTGATAGGCGCCCGGCCGAAACACCTGGCCGAGCGCGTAGATGAACTCCCCGGTGGAGCCGACGCGCTCGAACGACACCATGACCTTCGGCTCTCTGAAGAGCGTGATCAGCGTCTTGGTCACCTGGTCCGTGATCTGCTTGATCGTCAGGCCTTCGACCTTGACCGCGCCGATGAGGGGCAGGAACACCGTCCCGTCGGACGTGACCGTGACGGTCCGGCTGAGCTCGGGCTC
>VBAO01000277.1 GCA_005883865.1 Candidatus Segetimicrobium genomatis | reverse complement strand
GCCCTCGGGCCGCATCAGGATTTGCTCCTCGGCTGCGCCACGGTCTTCGATACGGCGGGGCAGGCGTGGAGCGCGAAGGATGCACATACAGCGGCGCCCCAGCATGTGATCATGGACGCGCAAACGGGCCATATCACCTCGCATGTGGCGGGTGTGGGAGGATCCGACGAAGTCGCGTTCAACTCCGGCGACGGTCGCTACTATACCGCCTCCCGCAACAATCCTTTGGGCCCTGTGCTCGGTGTCATCGACGCCGAACGCGAAGTCTTGCGCCAGGTGGTGCCGACGCTGAACGTGGCGGCGGTGGCTAATGTGCATCCCTCAGGAAGCGCGCACTCGGTGGCCGTTAATCCTCGAAACAACCGCATATTCGTGCCCCTGCCGGCCAACAACATCTTCCCCGGTTGCCTGACGGGGTGTATTGCGGTGTTCGGGAGCGGGGCGGGGGGTGACGACTAACGACGTTGGTGTGGGCTTGAGATCATCCGCCTGACAGAGACATCGCGGTGTTTGGTCGGCGCCTCGAAGAGGCTGCGCGACTGGGGGGGTTGACCGCAGGCGTTACGTCGAGTAGTCGGCGAAGCGGACGGTCTGGGCCCGCGCCGCGGGGTCCGTCACGACATTGACCACCGCCGGATTCCCGCTGGCCGCGGCCCGTTCCAAGGCGGGCCGGATGAGGCCCGGCTCCTCGACATACTCGGCGTGGCAGCCGATGGCCCCGAACATGAGATCGTAGCGAGTAAAGCCGAGTTCGCGGCCGACTTTGAATCGGTCGGTTGCCGTCCAGCCACCGTTGTTCGAGATCACGCAGAGCACGGGCAGGTGATGCCGGAGCGCGGTGTCCATCTCCATTGCATTGAGGCCGAAGGAACCGTCGCCGTGGAGCACCACCACGAGCTTCTCGGGCATGGCGACCTTCGCGCCCAAGCCGAACGGGAGGCCGACGCCCATGCAGCCATAGGGGCCGGAGTTGAGGCTGTGAGGAGCGTAGAAGGGAATCGCGCCCCGAGCGTAGTTGAGGATCTCCTGCCCGTCCACACACAGGACGGCGTCCCGGGGAAGGAAGTCGCGGAGTTCCTTGCATAGACGGAGAGGATGGATGGGCCGGCCGTCGGTGGACATCCGCCTCTCCTGCTCGGCCCGCCTTGCTTCGTCTTGGCCGGCCAGATAGGAGATCCACCCCTTCCGCCGTTCGGCATGGAAATCCCCGTCACCGGCATCGAGAAACTGCGCAAGCACGGCCTTGGCGTCTCCGACAATGCCGACATCCGCATGCCGGTTGCGGCCGATCTCCGCGGGATCGATGTCGATCTGAATCAGCTTTGCGTCGGCGTTCCAGCGAGGTGGCCGTGCGTAGCCGATGACGTAGTTCTGGCGGGTGCCAATCAATACGATAAGATCGGCCTCTCGCCAGCCGGCGCCGCGGGTACCCAAGAAGGAAAGCGGATGGTCCTCGGGAATGGCGCCGCGGCCTTGGGGAGTGGCGTAAAATGGGAGGCCCGCCCGCTCCACGAGGGCGCGGAGCTCTTCCTCCGCCTGAGCCCAAAGCACCCCGCTGCCGCTGACGAGGACCGGCCGCTGGGACCTGGCGATGAGGTCAAGGGCGCGCTCCACGAGATGGGGCTCCCCCGGCGGCCGCCGGCGCTCCGCAGCGGCCGGTGTCCAGCGCACCTGATCTTCGGGCACGTCGCGGTAGAGGACGTCCCCCGGCATGTCCAGGTAGACCGGCCCAGGTCGGGACCCGAAGGCGTGACGGAAGGCTGTTTCCACCAATTCGGGGATGCGCCGAGCATCGTAGCAACGATCGGCCCAGCGCGTGATCGGTCGGAACAGCGCTACCTGGTCGGTTTCCTGGAAGGCCCCCATGCCCCATTGGGAGACGGGGCTTGCCCCCCCAATGGCCACGATGGGAGCCGAATCCACAAATGCGTTGGCTATCCCGGTGACGAGGTTCGTCGCGCCGGGACCGCTGCAGGCCATGCAGACCGACGGTTGTCGCCGGAGGCGACTGTAGGCGATGGCCATCATGGCGGCTGCCTGTTCGTGGCGGGCATCGATCATCCGGATCTCCTGCCTCAGGCAGGCGTTCTCGCAATCGATCATGGGCCCGCCCATCAGGAAGAAAATCACTTCCACCCTGTGGTCTTTCAGACAGCGTGCCAGGATCTCGTTCCCGGTCATCGAGCCTCCCTCAGATCACGCCTTGCTCGGCCAGTTGGGCCAACTCCGCTTTCCCGAGCCCGAGGAGTTCTTCGTATACCTCGAGATTGTGCTGGCCGAGGAGAGGCGCCGCCTCGATCCGCACGTGCGAACACTCCATCTTGACCGGCCAGCCCGGCATCTTGATCGGCCCCCGTGTCGGGTGATCGACGCTGACGATCGCCTCCCGCCGATTGAGATGCTCGTCCGCGGTCAGCTCGAGGGTGTCGAACGTCGCCCCGGCGGGCACGCCCGCCTGGCCCAAGCGTTCCATTGCCTCGCGTTTCGTGTGCCGGCGGGGCCACGCCGAGATCACTTCGTCGATCGCCGCCGCGTGGGAAGCCCGGCGTACGGGGTCTCCGAAGCGCGGATCGTCCTTCAGGTCAGGATGGCCGATCACGTCAAGCAGACGCTCCCACTGGTGGTTGCCTGCGCGGGTTGTGTAGATGAACACGTAATCGTTGGGCCCGCCCGGCCGGCAGGGGTAAATGCCGCTGGGCGCCGTCATCCCCAGCTGGCTTTGATTCCCCCACCGCTCGGCGGCGCGCCCCGTGAGTAACTGGCGGGCGAACGAGATCCGGCAATAGTTGATGACGGTTTCCTGCATCGCCACTTCGATACGCTGGCCGGCGCCCGTCCGCTCCCGCTGGTACAAGGCAGCCAGGATTCCAATCGCCAAATGCAAGCCCGCCCCGGTGTCGCCGATTGTCGGCCCCGGTTTGATAGGGGCGCTCTCCGGCATACCGGTGAGGCTGAGGGCGCCGCCGGCCGCCTGAGCAATCATGTCGAACGCGGGGAAGTTGCCGAAGGGACCGTCGGGGGCGAAGCCCTTCACTTGAGCGTA
>VBAO01000276.1 GCA_005883865.1 Candidatus Segetimicrobium genomatis | reverse complement strand
TCTCCACGCCGGCGCGGTCGAACGCGGCGGCCCACACGCCGGCCTGCTGCGCCAGCGTCACCCCTTCCAGGCGCGCCAGGCGCTCCGCCCACCGGCCCCCGGCCCCGATGAGGGCGGCCGTCGCCTGGGGCCGGAGCCCCCAATCGCGTTGCTGGAGCCGCCGGAACATCCCCGCGGTGACGAGATGGAGATGACTGTCGATGATCATCGGCACAAGACCCGCTCCTTTCGAGGACGACGGGAGGAGATTCGCGGCCGCACGCGCGAAGCCCCTCGCCCCGCTCCGTGTTAGGATAGGAAGGATGGTACGGCTGGCCCTCCTCCTGTTGCTGCCCGTGGTACTCGCGGTCCGTTCGGGGCCCGGGGCCGCCGGGTCCCCCGCGGCGACGGCTTCCGCGTACACGATCCAGGGCGTCCTGGTCACGGGGGAGGCCGCGCCGGGCGGGGGGGCGTTCACGCAATTCTCCGACCCGGCGTTGAACGACCGCGGCGATCTCGCGTTTGCCGCGTCGACGAGCGCCCCCGGGGCGCGCTACGCGGTATTTCTTCTGAAGGATGGCCGGCTCCGCAGCCTCGCGGTCGCCGGGCGCCCTGCCCCGACCGGAGGGACGTTCACGGTCTTCAATGACGTCGTCCTGAGCGCCCGGGCCACCGTGGTGTTTCTCGGGCGGACCACCGATCCCGTGGCGCACCAGGGGCTGTATCTCGCCCGGGCCGGGACGGTCGGAGCCGTGGTCGCCGCGGGCCAACCGGCCCCTGCCGGGGGCGCGTTTACCGACTTCGCCAACCCGACGATCAACGGGAACGACGTGGTGGCGTTTGTCGGACGCATGAGCCGGGCCGCGGCGGAAGGCATCTTCACGACCGGCGAGGGCGTTCCAGTTCTTCCTGGACGGCAGCCCTGCGCAGAACGACCGGGGCGACCTCGCCTTCATCGCCTCCACGGCCCCCCGAGGGGCGTTCGGGGTGTACGTCCTCGTCGGAGGCCGCCCCGTGCCGGTCGTCACCACCGATGACGACGCGCCGGTGGGGGGGCCGTTCACCGAGTTTGGCATGCTCGCGCTCACCAATGCCGGCACCGTGGGATTCGCGGGCCGGACCGCCCGCAGCGCCGTTCGCGAAGCGCTCTACGTCACGGGGCGCGCCGCGCTCGTCGCGCTGGCGCAGCAGGGGCAGGCGGTCGGGGAAGCGACGTTCACGACCTTCGCCAACGCCGCGATGAACGACGACGAGGCGGTGGTGTTTGAGCTCGGTCGCCCGGATCCCATCCCCCGCGCCGTCTTCCTCGCCACCCGGGCCGGGGTGCGGGTGGTGGTGGCGGCCGGGGATGCGGCCCCGTCCGGCCGGCGCTTCCGGGCGTTCGGGATCGCCGCAATCAACAGCCGGGGGCAGGTCGCCTTCGTCGCGGAGACCGACGATGGGCGCCACGGGATCTACCTGGCGACGCCGAGACGATGAGCGAAGAGACCGGCGGGGACTCGGGCCGCCCCCTGGAGCACCTCTGGAACCTCCAGCAGGTCGACACCAGGCTGGCCGCCGCCCGCGCGCGCCGATCCGCGCTCGATGACGGCAGCGCCCTTCGGGCCGGGGTCGAGGCGGCGGCCCGCGCCGCGGCCCAGGCCGTGGCTCAGCTGCACGAGTCCCAGGCCGCGCTCAGGGATCACGAACTGCAGCTCGCGACGACGGAAGCCAAACACAAGAAGTTCGAGGGAGATCTGTACGGGGGACGGGTCTCGAACCCCAAAGAGCTCTCCAGCCTGCAGGAAGAACTGGCCGCGCTGGCCCGGACGCGCGACCACCTCGAGGACCGGATCCTGGCGCTCTTCGATCAGGTCGAGGCCGCGAAGGAGGCGGCGCAGAGCGCCGAGGCGTCGAAGGCGTCCCTCGAGCAGCGCCTCGCGGCGCATCTGGCCGAGTACGAGGCTGCGCGGGCGAGGCTCGACGCCGAGATCGAGGGGCTCGCCGCCGAGCGGACGGCGCGCGCCCTGCTCGTGGAGCCCCGGCTGCTCCGGCGATACGAAGGCATCGCGGCCCAGGAGGGCGGGGTCGGCATCGTGGCGATCCAGAACGGGCTCTGCGGAGGATGCCACAACGCGGTGGCGCTGGGGTTCGTGGACCGCGTGCGCGATGGCCAGATCGTGATCTGCGAGCGCTGCCGCCGGATTTTCTACGTGAGCGCCCCGTGATGGCCGGGAAGCCCGAGGTCACCGTCGCCTTCGACGGCGCGTCCCGGGGGAATCCGGGCCGGGCGGCGATCGGCGTCGTGGTGCTCAAGGGCGGGGTGCCGGTTCGGGAGATCGGCGAGCGGATCGGCACGACCACGAACAACATCGCCGAGTACCGCGCCCTCCTGCGGGGGCTCGAGGAAGCCGCCGCCCTCGGGGCGCGCACCGTCCGGATCCAGAGCGACAGCGAGCTGGTCGTCAGGCAACTCTCGGGGCAATACAAGGTCCGCAGCCCCACGCTCGCCCCGCTGCACCGCCAGGCCCTGGCCCGGATGCGGCAGTTCGAGCGCGTCTCTGTCGTCCACGTCCCCCGAGAGCAGAACGAAGACGCCGACGCCCTCGCCAATCAGGCCCTGGACGCCGCCTCGCATTGAATCCCCCGGGGCTCCCGTGCTACCATAGCGGGCGGGAGCAGGCCGTGCGGCCGCGGGCGCTTGCGCTCGAGGAAAGTCCGGGCTCCGTAGGGCAGGGTGCTGGGTAACTCCCAGTGGGGGCGACCCCGAGGACAGGGCCACAGAAAGACACCGCCTCCGCAAGGAGGTAAGGGTGCAACGGTGCGGTAAGAGCGCACCAGCGGCCGGGCGACCGGCCGGCTCGGCATACCCCACCCGGAGCAAGGTCACGTAGGGGGAGATGAGGCGGCCCGCCGATCCCCGGGTAGGCTGCTTGAGGTGCCGGGTAACCGGCATCCGAGAGAGATGGCCGCACTCGACAGAACCCGGCTTACAGGCCTGCTCCCATGTTCTTCTTCAGGCGTTCCCGCACAACGCGACGCTCGTCGGAGGCAGGTGCGCTGATGAAAGGACTCCAGTTCACGGCGGAGTGGGCTCCCCGTCGGGACTACACCGTGTCCGAGTTCGAGCGCCGGACCGGCAAAGCCGTGACCGGCGCCAGCGTGTGGCGACACCCTCACGTCCACCTCGCCGAGGTCGAGGAGCCGCCCCTCGGGCCCAAGGACGTGCGCGTCCGCCCGCGGGCGTGCGGGGTCTGCGGCTCGGACGTGCACTTCTACGAAACGGACGGCGACGGCTACATCCGCTACCCGGGGTTGACGAAGTTTCCCGTGGTCATCGGCCACGAGTTCAGCGGAGAGGTCGTCGAGACCGGCAAGGACGTCCGGGACCTCCGCGTCGGGGACCTGGTCACGGTGGAAGAGATGATCTGGTGCGGGGAGTGCGTTCCGTGCCGGAACGGCTGGCCCAACCAGTGCCTGAACCTCGAGGAGATCGGGTTCACGATCGACGGCGCGATGGCGGACCAACTGGTGGTGGGGGCGAAATATTGCTGGCCGATCAACGCGCTGGCGGAGGTCTACGGAAGCCAGGAGGCCGCGTGCGAGGCGGGCGCCCTGTGCGAACCGACGAGCGTCGCCTACAACGGGATGTTCGTCCGGGCGGAAGGGTTCAAGCCCGGGGGGGTGGTGGCCGTCTACGGGACCGGCCCGATCGGGTTCGCGGCGATCGCGCTCGCCCGGGCCGCGGGCGCCAGCCGGGTGATCGCGTTCGAGGTCAGCCCGGTGCGGCAGGCGCTGGCCCGGCAGGTGGGGGCGGACGAGGTGCACAACCCCTTGGAGCTGGCCGCGGCGGGGAGCAGCCCCCACGAGGCGGTGCGGCAGGCCAGCGCCGGCGCGGGAGCGGATATGGCCGTTGAGGCCGCGGGGGCGCCGGGCAGGACGATCCCCGAGATGGAGGCGTCGCTCGCGATCGGGGGGAAGGTCGTGA
>VBAO01000275.1 GCA_005883865.1 Candidatus Segetimicrobium genomatis | reverse complement strand
GTCTAAATTTAGAGGATCGGCACCGGGGTCGCAAGAGCCCTAGATTGGGCATTAATCAGAGGATGGCGGCGAGAGACGCGTGCCCAACCTCGCGGCGCTCTCGGGTACGCTGGGGGGCCGCACGCGATAGCAGATTTCCTCAAGGAGGCTAGGTTCTGATGAAGATCATGATGCTGGTGTTTGCGTTGGCAGTGGCGGTACTCGCCATCGTGCCTGCGGACGCGCAGAACTTTAACTTGAAGCCAGGTGATAAGATTTTCGACGCCGTGATCGGGTTAACACCCGCCAAGGGGGCTTATTTCCGCGGGCGGTGTGAGAGCGCCGACGGGCGGCTGAGTAAGTTGTTAGCGTCGATATTGATGTTTAATGCTGCTGGCAAGCCGCAGGGAATGGCGGTCATTTACGTTGAGAATAACTCCCCTGCGCTGGTCTCTCTATCGGAAGAGGGCGGTGGGCTTGTGATCTACATCGATGATGACGACAACGGGTTTATCACGAGAGTTTTGTCGGGCAATGCAGATAAGCGCACGCCCTGTCAGTTACTCGGATATGACAAAATTGTGGAGCAGAAGTAAGTTGCGTATCGGTCCTACCCAGCGGTTGATGTGGATGAACTGGTCGAACCGACCTAGTGGCGGGACTAAATTATGAATTAGGGCCGGGGAGGGGCGATCACTGACCTCCGGCACCGGGCCGGGGCAGCGCCGCCGCGACAAGGCGCCAGCCTTCGAACACACTCTTGACGGCCGGCGACCACCCGGACTCTTCTTTGAAGCGGGCGTTCGAGACCCGCTGCGAGCGCGAGAAGTACTTCCACACGTCCCCGAAGAGCGATCCACCCAGCATCCCCGGCAGGCGCAGCGGCGGCGGAGCCCCCACCGCCCCCGCGAGGGCGTCAAGATATTCGGCAAAGAGCACGGGACGATCATCGCAGACATTGTAGACGCCCGCGGGGAGGCCCAATGCCGCGGCCACCGCGCGGGCCGCGTCGGACACATAGATCGACGAAACGTAGTGCGCGCCCGGTCCGATCAGCGGGAGCATCCGCCGCTTCACCAGCTGCACCGACTCGAGGGTCGACGGGGCATCGGGCCCGTAGAAGGCTCCGAACCGCAGGACGATCCCCTGACGGCCGGACTGCGAGAAGCGGGCGGCCTCCCGTTCTCCGTCCAGGGCGGCCCGCAGGACGGCGGTCCCTCCGTCGTCCACCTGAGCGTCCTCGCCGATCAACAGGTCCCCAGCATCCGCGTACACGAAGGTGACCGACTCATGGACATAGATCGGAATCTGCTCGAAGATCGCCGCGTCCACCAGCACGCGGGCTCCCACGGTTCGCAGCTTGTTGGTCTCGGTCCACGCCCCCCGCCTGGCCATCTTCATCAGGGGCGGGATCTTCGTGGTCAGACGCAGCACCGCTTCCGACCCGGTGATCGCCCGCCGGACGGATCTCGGGTCGTAGAGGTCGGCGTCAACCGGTTCGGCGCCGAGCGCCCGGACGACGGCGGCCTTGGCTTCCCCCCGCCCCGTCGCGCGGACGGTGTGGCCCGCCTCCACCAGCGAACGCACGGTAGAGCGACCCAACACGCCGGTCCCCCCCGCGACAAAGATCTTCATCGCTCGGCCCGGAGCGCGATCTCCTGCGCGCCCGCGAGGATGTCCGCCCATAGATCCCCGACGCGCTCGAGGCGGTCGAAGACGGTCGCGATCGTCCACCGCAGCGGGTCGAACCCGGCCCGCAGTTCGTCCCAGGTCACCGGAACGCTCACCGTGGCCTGCGGGACCGGCCGGAGGCTGTAGATGCTGGCCAGCGTCTTGCCGCGCAGGTTCTGATTGTAGTCGAGGAAGACCTTGCCCACCCGGTCGCGCACCGACCACGCGGTGGTCAACGCGTCAGGGTGCTGGCCGGTCAGCCATGCCGCCATCGTCTTGGCGAACGCGTGCGTCTGGGCGAAGGTGTACCGGCGGACGATCGGAATGAAGGCGTGCAGGCCTGTCTTCCCCGAGGTCTTGAGGAACGCGCGCAGCCCGAGGCCCTCGAGCGCCTCGCCCAGCCACAGGGCCGCCTGCCGCGCCGCCTCGAACCCCTTGCGCGTGTAGTCCGGATCGAGCTCGCCGTGGCGCCTGGTCGGCCCCGTTCCCTCGGGGAACAGAAACGGATCGATGTCGAACACCACGAAATCCGGCAGGTTGAGCGCGCTCTTCGCGATCGTTGCTTCGGACCCCGAAAACGCCCCAGGCCGGGCCCCGCGGCGGCGGGCGACCGGCGTGACCCGCGAGAACCAGGCATGCATCTCAATGCACCCGAGCTGCGCCAGCCAGAGGAGCGTCGCCTCGTCGTTGCAGATCGCCATGCGGATGTCCCGGCGTCCCTCCTCCGACCAGATGCGCTCCGTCCGCACGAACGCCGGCGGATCGTCGAGATCCTTTTGAAAGAAATCCTCGCCAACGATCCCATTGGGCCATCGCCGAAGCGTCAGCGGGCGGTCGGCGAGGTGCGGGAGGAGGTAGGGGGCGATCCGGCGGTAGTAGGCGATCACGTCGCCTTTCGTGAGCCCAAGCTCCGGAAAGAATACCTTGTCGAGGTTGGTGAACGCCACTTGAGGCGTGGGCGCCCAGGGTCGGCGCCCCTTTGGCATCGGGGGGGGACGCCGGGATCCGCGCGCCC
>VBAO01000274.1 GCA_005883865.1 Candidatus Segetimicrobium genomatis | reverse complement strand
TCTCCCGGCTCTCCGGATGGTAGAACGACCGCTCGAACGCGTCGGGCGCAAGCGACCGCAGCAGGTAGGCCCACCGGGCGTGCACCCCTTCGAGGAGTTGCAACGACGGCTCCACGGCGGCGCGCTGCGCGTCGGCCAGGAGGGACCACCGGCTCTCGTCATAGGGTTTGATCGTCGGCCGCTCCTCCGTGAGCGCCAGCTTGAACCGCCCGTAGCCGTTCAGATGGCTGTCGGCCAGGTGGTGGACGATCTGGCGGATCGTCCAGTTCCGGTACCTGGTGTCGAGTTGCCCGTCCGACAGGCCCGCCACCGCCTCCCGCAGCCGCGTCGGTGCGCGCTCGATCTCGTCGATCCATGCGCTCCGCCACCGGTCGTCGTGGACGTCATCCGCGACGAACGGCCCGGCCGGAAACTGCGGCGCCTCCGGCATTGTCCGGTTCCTCTCATCCATGCTGCCACTCGATCCCGAACCCGCCCCTGGGCAGCTTCCAGTCGATGTTCCGGTACGGGCAGCCGAGGACGCAGCTCGTGCACTCCACGCAGTTGTCGTGGGAGACGGCGATCTTCTCCCCGTCCCACGCGTAGACGCTGGCCGGACAGAAGGTCGTACACGGCCGCTTCCACGCCGTCCCGCACACCTCGAGGCAGACCCGTTGGTTGGTGATGCTGATGTGCGACCGCTTGTCGTGCTTCCAGCGCAGCAGGAAGAGCTTTTCCTCGATCTTCATTTCATCGCCCTCCAGCCCTCATAGGCGTCGTGCAGAATCCGCCACCACGGCCGCCGGTCGAGGAGGCGGCGCAGGATCCGGTGCTGCTTCTCCCGCTTGCTTGCGCCGTCCACGGTCAGCATCTCGTGGATCGCTTCGCTCAACAGTTCCGGGTAGAGGTGCAGGAGGTCGGGCCGGCGCTCGACGAGGTCGGGCAGGCGCGCGTACTTCCGGAGGTCCTGCAGGACGAACGACGCCTCCAGCAACTCCCGGTACTGGGCGAGCGTCCGGGCGGACCAATCCCCGATCCGCTTGGCCTGGATCGCCGTCTCCCCGGCCATCCGGCCGGCCGCCATGGCCAGGTTGCTCCCTTCGCGGTGGAGGTTGTTGACCATCATCGCCGCGTCGCCCACGACCATGACGCCGTCGTCGAAGAGGCGCGGCATCGTCCGGAACCCGCCCTCGGGGATCGCGTGCGCCAGGTATTCGCGCACCACCCCGCCCCGCAGCAGCGGCGCCACCATGGGGTGCGCCTTGAACGATTCGAGCAGGTCCCACGGGGTGATTCGGGTGGCCATGAACTGCGAGATGAGCGCGCCGATCCCGACCGAGAGCGACCCGCGATTGGTGTAGATGAAGCCGTACCCGGCCATGCCGCGCGTCACCGCGCCGTACACCTCGATCGTCGCGCCCATCCCCGGGTCGAGGGTGAACCGCTCCTCGATCACCTCCGGGGCCAGGGCGATGATCTCCTTGACCACGAGCGCCATCTCGTTGGGCTCGAGCGACCGCCCCAGCCCGGCCTTCTGGACGAGGAAGGAGTTGGCGCCGTCGGCGATGACCACGAGGCGGGCGCGGAGATCCCCGTCCTCGCGCCCGGTGCGGACCCCAACGACGCGGTCCCCCTCCACGAGCACGTCCTCCACGGTCGTCCCGGAGATGAGCAGGACCCCGGCGGCCTCCGCCTGCTGCGCGAACCACCCATCGAAGGGGACGCGCAGCACGGTGAACGCATTGGGCGGGCCGGCGTCGTGGGGGACGTGCTTGTGGCCGGCCGTGACCGCGCTCTCGGCGGTCACGAGCCACAGCCGCTCGTCGACGACGACGCGCTCCATCGGCGCGGTCTTCCAAAACTCGGGGACGACGTCCGCGAGCATGCGGCCGTACATGACACCGCCCATCACGTTCTTCACCCCCGGCCGCTCGCCCCGCTCGAACAGGACCACGCTGAGGCCGCCGCGTGCCATCGTGAGCGCCGCGGACACGCCGCCGGGTCCCGCGCCGACCACGATTGCGTCGAACTCTTCCTCGGAAGGCACGGGCCGAGATTCTACCTGATGACCCGGGCCGCCTGCTGCACCGCCGCGGTGAATCCCGCCGGGAACAGCCCGAGCCACACCACCCCGGCGGAGACAATCGCCAGCGCCGCGCCGGCGAACCCGTTTCGGAATACGGCCACGCCCTCCGGGGCGTCCCCCGTCACCGCGACGTAGGCGACCCGCAGGTAATAGTAGACCGAGACGACGCTGGTGAGGACGCCCACGATCGCGAGCGCCACCTGGTGGGCTCCCAGGGCCGCGCGGAGCAGGTACAGCTTGGCGATGAACCCCGCGGTCGGTGGCAGGCCGGCGAGCGACACCATGAACAGCACGAGCATGACCGCCGCCCACGGCGCCCGGCCCGCGAGGCCCGCGAGATCCTCCAGACGGTCCGCCTCCGCTCCCTGCCGCCCAAGCAGGAGGAGGACGCCGAACGCCCCGAGGGTCATGCCCGCGTAGACGATGAGATAGAAGAGCACGCTCCCGATCCCCGCCGGTCCCCCGGAGGCGACCCCGATGAGGAGGTACCCGGCGTGGGCGATGCTCGAGTAGGCGAGGAGCCGCTTCAGGTTCGTCTGCCGGAGCGCGGCCAGATTGCCCAGGACCATGGTGAGGATCGCGATCGCGGCGAGCGCCTGGCTCCATTGGGCGGCGAATTGCGGGAGCGCGAGCGGGAACACCCTGAGGAATCCGGCGAACGCTCCGATCTTCGCCGCCACCGACATGAATGCGGTCGCCGGGAGCGGCGCTCCCTCGTACACGTCGGGGGCCCAGGCGTGGAACGGCACGAGCGCGGCCTCAAACCCCAGCCCGATCGTGAGGAGCGCGGCCCCGGCGGCAAGCAACGGCGAGCGCGGGGCGGCGGCGATCCGCGCGAGGTCGGTCGATCCGGTGGCGCCGAAAACGAGCGCCACCCCGTAGACGAAGAACGCGG
>VBAO01000273.1 GCA_005883865.1 Candidatus Segetimicrobium genomatis | reverse complement strand
CATCGCGGATCCACCGAAACGCCCGAAACCGGGCGAAGAGGCCGACGCCGTGCTCGGCATAGTAGTCGGCGAGGTGCGGGACGAGCCCGGGCCAGTCGCGCGTCGCGGCGAAGCGCACCATCATCTGGCGCCTCGCCGATCCGGGATCGGAGGCCGACAGCGGCCGGAACCCTTCCCAGGACGCGGGCGGGGTCTCGGTGATGCGGGCCACCGCGCGGGCGATCGCGGTCCCGCCCACCCGGTGGCATCGCTCGAGGGCCCCCAGATCAGCCCGGGTCTGCGCCAGGAGCGCCGGGCCGATCGCCGCTCGCCCGGCCCGCTCCGCTTTCAGGCTCAGGGGGTTCTCATCTTCGAGCAGACGGCCCAGCAGGTGGTGCTGCCAGGCGTCTCCCACCAGGGGTTCACCGGCGAACTCCGCTTCGGCGGAGAGCAGCGTGAAGAACCGCGCGTAGGCTTCGGCGACGCGGGCGGGAGACGGAGCGTGGGACGCCAGCGCCTCCACCAGATCGAGCCACCACCGTCCCGCCGCGTCGTCCAGCACCCCGCGCAACACGCACAACGTCGCGGCGGCGGCCCGAATCTCCGCCCACGGCGGAGTCGGGGGCGCGGGGCGGCCCCGGCGCGATCGTTTCCGCTCTCTTATGGCTTCTTCGTTGGGACGCAGCAGATGAACTTCATCGGTGCCGTCCCCGTGTTCTTGATCGCGTGCGGCTCGTCCGGCCGAACCCAGAGGACCGTTCCCGGCGAGAGCGGCTGCTCACCCTGCGGCCCGAGCGCCACCCCCTCCCCTTCCAGGAAATACATCTCCTGCTCGTACCAGTGCTGATGGTAGGGCGTGCTCGCCCCGGGGGCGACCTCGAACACGCGCATCGCGAAGTTCTCCGCCCCCCGCCGCTTGTCGATCACCCAGTGGATCCGGACCCCCGGCATGCCTTCTGGGGTCTCCGGTGTGACCTCGTGCCACTTGAACCTGTCCATCGAACCGTCCCTCCGATCCCGCTGCGGGCGCGTATGGGTTCGGCGCCGGTACCCTCGATCCTGTTACACCCGGCCTCCCAGCGCCGCCGGCGGGGTCGCAGGATCGAAGGTGGGCAGGGTGGGGTTGATGAGGTCGACGTATTTGAGCCCGGCGCCGGTGTTGAACAGCACGACCCGGTCGTCGGGCGCCACCTGGGCCTCCCTCACCATCGCCTTGAGGGCGCCGTACGTGGCCGCGCCCTCCGGACACGGAAACACGCCCTCCGCCTGGGCCAGCTCCCGCATATCGGCCAGGATCTCCTCGTCGGTGACCGAGTAGGAAGCGCCCCCGCTTGCCCGGACGGCCTGCAGGATGAGGTAGTCCCCGATCGCCTCGGGAACGCGCAGCCCTGCCGCGATCGTCTGGGCATGCTGCCACGGCTCGGCCTCGTCCCGGCCGTTCCGGTGCGCACGCACCATGGGCGCGCATCCGGCGGCCTGCACGATCACCATTCGCGGACGGCGGCTTCCGATCCATCCCAGGGTCTCCATCTCCTCGAACGCCTTCCACATGCCGACGATGCCGGTGCCCCCCCCGGTGGGATAGATGATCACGTCGGGCAGGCTCCAGTGGAATTGCTCGGCCAGCTCGTACCCCATCGTCTTCTTGCCCTCAACGCGATAGGGCTCCTTGAGGGTCGACATATCGAACCACCCTTTCGCCTTTCCCTGCCCGCGCAGGCTTCGCCCGGCGTCGTGGATCAGGCCGTGAATCAGGTAGGTCTGCGCGCCGTAGGTGGCGACCTCGGCCTGGTTCACGTGCGGGACGTCCGAGGGCATGACGAGGTAGAGATCGAGTCCCGCCCGCGCGCAGTACGCGGCCGCGGCGGATCCGGCGTTGCCCGCGGACGGCATCGACGCCGTCCGGACCCCCAGCTCCTTCGCTTTGCTGACGGCGGCCGAGAGGCCGCGCGCCTTGAACGACCCGGTCGGATTCAACCCTTCGTCTTTCACAAAGACGTGCCGGAGGCCCAGCTTCCGTCCGATCGCTTCGAGGGGCAACAGCGGAGTCATCCCCTCCCCGAGGGTCACGATGTTCTTGGGGTCCACAACGGGCATGACCTCCCGGTACCGCCACATCGTGGCTTCACGGCCCGCAAGCGCGTCGCGGCTGACTTCGTCCCGAACCCGCTCCAGATCATAGCGCGCGAACAGGACCTTCCCGCAGGCCGGGCAGAGGTTATGGAGTTCACCGGGGGCGTACCGTCCGCCGCACCGGGTGCACTCCAGGTGATCAAGGTATCCCATGTCCCCCCCCTCCAAATCAAAAAGTCCGCGCCCTCGGCACGGACTAATCAACTAACGCGTATTATACCATACGGTCCCGCCAAATGGAAGAGGCAGATGCTTTCTACCATGCATGCAGACTGATTCCATAAAGGGTCAAAAAGGCTTCAAATAGGCGTTCGGGACGCAAAAGGGAGCTGACCGGCAGGATCGCGATCTCGCGAAGCCCTCCGCTCAGGCCGGGGACTTGGCGATGAACTGGAGCCAGAACCGGGGAACGCCGCCTTGAATCTTGACGTCATCCATCGCCTTGCGGACTGCCTGGGCAAGCGCATCGGCCCCAATCTCGAGAGGCACCTGTGGCAGCGCACCGCGAACGAACAGCGAAAACTGGCCGATATCCTCCAGGCTCTCCGGGGACAGGGTCACCTCGTGGAGACGCCAGGTCGGCTCCACGAACCCGGCCGAGGTCACGAGGGCGCTGTACTCCTCGGGCGTGACCCATTGCAACGTCTCTTCCTTCGAGGTGCGGAGGACCGAGATCCCGCGCTCGCGCAGGTACTGGGCCGCCCTGAGGATCCAGTAGCGGTAGAACCGCTCGGTCCCCGGAGGGTAACACCCTTTGAAGAACGTCGTGTTGAACGCCAGGGTCCCGCCCGCGCGAAGCACCTTTCGGATCTCGGCCAGCACGTGCGTCTTGTCGTTGATCAGGTGGATCGCGTTGCAGAAGACGACGGCGTCGACCGGCGGGACGAGGCGGCTCAGATTCTCCGCGTTTCCCTGGATAAACTGAACCAGCTGCGACGTGATCCTCCGCCGGGCGCGGTCGAGCTCGGCCAAAGATGGATCGACCGCATAGACGAGGCCGCGGCCGCGCTCCCGGATCGCCTGGAGGATGAGCTCGGTCACCGCTCCGGGGCCGCAGGCGAGATCCACGAAGCGGGAGCCAACCGAGGCCACCCGCTCCACGAGCCACCGGTTGACCTCCTCGAAGAACGGATGGCTGGCGAAACGCGAAAACCCGAACCGCTCGTGGTCCGGGAGAGAGACCTCGTCATTCCGCAGGGGGTTCGGCTCGCTCACGGCTCAACCTCCGGGCAGTTCCTGCTTCGCCGCGGCACGTCTATTCCCCCGCGATCGCCCTGGTCTCCCGCATCGTCAGGGCAACGAGAGCGCCGTCTGGCGGGTCGAGGGGGTCCGCACCAGGATCTGCTCGACATCGGGCCTGAAGCCCATTTCGAGCATCCGATCGGCGGCATCCAGCACCAAGAGCGTTACGCTTCGGAGCGTCAGCGTGCCGCGCCCCAGGTGGTCGAGAACCCGACCGGGGGTCCCGACGACGATGTGGGGTTTGTCGCGGAGGTGCGCCACCTGTCGGGCCGACGGCTCACCCTCGGAGATCGCCACGATCCGGAGGCGGGTGTATGCGCCGAGGGCTCCAAGATCGGCGGCGACCTTGCGCGCCAGGTCTCGGTTGGGCACCAGGACCAAGCCCTGAACCGCCTTGCTGCGCGGATCCAGGCGCTGGAGCATGGGAATGCCGAACGCCGCGGTGCGGGCGGATCCTGCCTCGGCCCGGGCCACCAGGTCCCGGCCGGTCTTGAGGTTGGGGATCACCTGCGCCTGAATCGGGGTCGGCGACGTCCACCCAAGTTCGCGGATCGCCCGCTGGAGCCGCAGATCGACCAGGCCGTCGAAGCCCGTTGTCCGTGATCCTCCCGTCATCGCACCCACCCGCCGAGGTCCACGCCGGGCACCCACAGGGACTGGAGTGGGAGGCCCCGGGGACAGGGACAACGGGAGAGCCCACGCCCTCCCGCCGTCAATGGACGCGAAGTTGAGTTGGCCGGCATCTCAGCGCCCCCCTATTGTATTATAGAGGTGCGTGCCGGTCAATTGTTCGGAGGGATGAGCGTGCACACAGGGCAACGGACGGACAAGCAGGCGGCGCGCTCCCCGGCCGCCGAAGAGGCCCCGGCCCCGACGCGGGCCGCCAAGGAGTTCCGCCTCGAGGTCCGCGACCCGCGGGAGGTCCGGCCGGACCTCCTGGACACATTCCCCTACGAGTACCCCGGCTCACCCGCCACCGTCGAGATCTCCACGGAGGAGTTCACAGCGGTCTGCCCCTGGTCGGGACTCCCAGATCTCGGCACCGTCATCGTCCGGTACCTTCCACGGGAGCGCGTCCTCGAGCTTCGCTCGTTTAAGTACTACCTGCTCTCCTACAGGAGTGTGGGGATCTACCAGGAGCATGCGGCGAACAGGATCCTCTCGGACCTCGTCCGCGCGTGCGCGCCCGGCTGGATGGAGCTCGAACTCGATTACCGCGTCCGAGGCGGTGTGCACACCGTCGTCCGCGTCCGGTGGCCCGGCGCGGCGCCGTGAAGGGGGGCACCGCTCGGATCGCCGAGATCGGTGTCGTGGCCGCCGCGTACG
>VBAO01000272.1 GCA_005883865.1 Candidatus Segetimicrobium genomatis | reverse complement strand
GGCGGGCGCCTCGAGCGCCGGTGTGGGACCCACGAGGGCCGTCGATCCGGTGCAGGTCAGGTTCGCCACGAGCGCCGTGCACGTCGGGGCGCCGACGAGCCCCACGAAGTCGTAGACCGTCGCGAACGAGGGGACTGGAGGCTGCCCGCCCACGCCTGTCGTCGTGCTGAGCTCTTGAGCGGCGTCCAACAGGAGCTGATAGGTGTACAGGAAGTTGGTCCCTGAGGGCGCTACGGAGATCAGCGATGGGAAAATGCTGTTCGCGCTCGCTGAGCTGGGGAACGCCACCGCCACGCCCACCGCCGCGGCCGCCAGGAGATAGAGTATCTTCTTCATGGAAACCTCCTCACCGAAAAACCCTGATCCCAATGTACAGGCCGGTCCCCGCGCTGTCTCTCCCTCGACTGGACAAAACTGAAAATCGGTTGGAGAAGATTTGTGTCGAGAAACCACCCGCACGCGTACTCTCCAGGAAACTTGCATCAGACTTCTTCCGATGGCGGCGTCGACACGCGTTCCCCACGCCCGAGCGCCAAAAAGGGGCGGGTCCTCCGTGGGGGGAATAGCACACCGTGCCGGTCCTCGACTCCCAGATCGATACCCGCTCCCCCGAGTTCGCGGCCAACCGGGCGTATCACGAGGGGCTCGCGCAGAGCCTCGCGGAACGCCTCGCGAAGGTGCGCGAGGGGGGAGGGCCGCGCGCCCAGCGGAGGCATCGAGAGCAGGGGAAGAAGACCGCCCGCGAGCGGATCGACCTGCTCCTCGACCCCGAGACGCCGTTCCTCGAAGTCGCCGCGCTGGCCGCCTATGAGATGTACGACGGCGAAGCGCCGTCCGCCGGCATCGTCACGGGGATCGGCCGCGTCCGCGGCGTCGAGTGCATGATCGTGGCCAACGACGCCACCGTCAAGGGCGGCACCTATTATCCGCTCACCGTCAAGAAGCACGTGCGCGCGCAACAGATCGCCCTGGAGAACGACCTGCCGTGTCTCTACCTCGTCGACTCGGGAGGGGCGTTTCTCCCACTGCAGGCGGAGGTCTTTCCCGATCGCGAGCATTTTGGGCGGATCTTCTACAATCAGGCCCAGCTCTCGGCGCGGGGGGTCCCCCAGATCGCCGCGGTGCTCGGCTCCTGTACCGCCGGCGGGGCGTACGTGCCCGCGATGGCCGACGAGACCGTCATCGTCCGCGGGACGGGCACGATCTTTCTCGGCGGGCCCCCCCTGGTGAAGGCCGCGACCGGGGAGGAGGTGACGGCGGAGGAGTTGGGCGGGGCGGACGTCCACACCAGGCGCAGCGGGGTGGCGGACCACTACGCCGAAGATGATGCGGACGCCATCGCCATCGTGCGCGAGATCGTGGGCGCGCTGAACCGTGTCAAGCGCCCCGCCATCGATCTGGCTTCCCCGGAGGATCCTCGATACGACGCGCGCGAGATCTACGGGGTGCTTCCCCAGGATCTTCGGCGCCAGTTCGACCCCAGGGAGATCGTCGCCCGGCTCGTCGACGGCAGCCGCTTCCAGGAGTTCAAGGCGCGCTACGGCCCGACGCTCGTGACGGGCTTCGCGCGCGTGCATGGCATCCCGGTGGGCATCCTCGCGAACCACGGGGTCCTGTTCGTCGAGAGCGCGGAGAAGGGGGCCCATTTCATCGAGTTGTGCGGCCAGCGCCGCATCCCGCTCGTGTTCCTCCAGAACATCACGGGTTTCATCGTCGGCCGCCAGTACGAGGCCGCCGGCATCGCCCGGGCGGGCGCCAAGATGGTGCACGCGGTGGCCACCTCCGGGGTCCCGCGGATGACGGTGATCATCGGGGGATCCTACGGGGCCGGGAACTACGCGATGTGCGGCCGGGCCTACGAGCCCCGGTTCCTCTGGATGTGGCCCAACGCCCGGATTTCGGTCATGGGTGGGGAGCAGGCCGCGACGGTCCTGCTGACGGTCAAGCAGGACCAGTTGCGGCGCGAGGGGCGGGCGCTGCCGCGGGCCGAGGAGGAGGCGCTGGTCGCGCCGATTCTGGCCAAGTACGATGAGGAAGGGAATGCCTATTACAGCACCGCGCGGCTGTGGGACGATGGGATCATCGACCCGGCCGAGACCCGGACGGTCCTCGCGCTGAGCCTGTCCGCAGCGCTCAACGCGCCCGTCAGGCGGATGCGCCCGGGCGTGTTCCGGATGTAGCGTTGCGGTCGGTGCTCATCGCCAACCGCGGCGAAATCGCGGTCCGCATCATCCGCGCGTGCCGCGACCTCGGCCTCGGGGCCGTCGCGGTCTACTCGGAGGCCGACCGCGGGGCGCTGCACGTTCGGCTCGCCGATCAGGCGGTGCCGATCGGTCCTGCGGATCCCCGCCAGAGTTACCTCAACGCCGGCCGGCTCATCGACGCGGCCAGGGCGTGCGGCGCCGACGCGGTCCATCCCGGGTACGGCTTTCTCGCCGAGAACGCGGCATTCGCGGCGGAGGTGGGCGCGGCGGGGTTGACCTTCGTCGGCCCGCCTCCGGAGGTCATCGCACGCCTCGGGGACAAGGTGGAGGCCCGGCGGGCCATGGAGCGGGCCGGGCTCCCCGTGGTGCCCGGCCATATCGCGCCCGACGCCTCGGATGCGACCCTCATCGCGGCGGCGGCGCGGATCGGCGCGCCGCTCCTGGTCAAAGCCGCCAGAGGCGGGGGCGGCCGGGGGATGCGCCTCGTCGAGCGGCTCGACGACATGCCCGGGGCGCTCGCGGCGGCCCGGCGCGAGGCGGAGGCGGCGGTTGGGTCCGGCGCGCTCTACCTGGAGCGCTACCTGCCCGAGGTCAGGCACATCGAGATCCAGGTGCTGGCGGACGGCCGGGGGGCGATCTGCCACCTCGGGGAGCGAGAGTGCAGCGTGCAGCGGCGGTACCAGAAGCTCATCGAAGAGGCCCCCGCGGCGTCGGTGACGCCGGCGCTGCGGGCGGAGCTCGGGGCGTCCGCGATCAAGGCCGCGGGCGCCGCCGGGTACGTCAACGCCGGGAGCGTCGAGTTCCTCGTTGAGCCGGCCGGCCGGTTTTTCTTCCTCGAGGTGAACACCCGGCTCCAGGTCGAGCACCCCGTCACCGAGGTCACGACGGGCGTGGATCTCGTGAAGGCGCAGCTCCGGATTGCCGCGGGGGAGCCGCTGCCCACCGACCCGGCGGCCCCGCGGGGCCACGCGATCGAGTGCCGTGTCTATGCCGAGGATCCGGCTCACGATTTCGCTCCCCAGGCGGGTGCCATCCTCGCCCTGGAGGAGCCCGCCGGGCCGGGAATCCGCATCGATTCGGGGATCCACGCCGGGTGGCGCGTGCCCGTGGCCTATGACCCGCTCCTCGCCAAGGTGATCGCCTGGGACCACACCCGGGCGGAGGCGATCGACCGGATCCGCGAGGCGCTGCGCCGCTACGTCATCCTCGGCGTCA
>VBAO01000263.1 GCA_005883865.1 Candidatus Segetimicrobium genomatis | reverse complement strand
AGAGAGACTCGCGGAGATCCAGGAGGCCTCCGAAGCCCTACGGGGCGCGCATCCCAGTGACGCGGAAGTCTCTCCCCCTCCCGCGGCGACCGGGTGATTCTTCGCCAGCCCCTTACGGTTTCATGGGCACCAATGATCCTCAGGACAACCGGTGGGCGGCGACCGTGCCGCCCAACCAACGGAGGGAGGGAGTGTGATGAAAACCGGACTCATCGCCATCGTGTGTCTGGGCCTGCTGACGGGCATACTCGCCGTGCCACAGGCAACAGGACAATCGGGCGAGGTCGTAATGATCAGTTATGCAGGGGCGTTGCAGGAGCCACATCGCTTGTATCTAGTCGAGCCGTTTGAGCGCCTCCACCCCGGGGTGAAGGTGCGTCTCGTGCCGGATGAGGCCGGCGAGTACGTGGCGCGCGTGCAGGCCGCCGCTGCCGCTGGCCGTCCGTCGCCGGTAGACCTGGCACCCAACGGCGAACCGCCGCACCTCCGCCTCATTGCGCTGGGTCTACTTGAGCGCACCAACCGTGCCCTCGTGCCCAATCTCAAGAACGTCCACCAAGCGTTCGTGGAAAAGACCCAGGGCTACGGGGTGCCGGCAAGCTACCAACTGATCGGCATCGCCTTCAATAGCAAGAAAGTCTCGAAAGCGCCCGTGGGCTGGAAGGATCTGTGGGATCCGGCCTACCGGGGAAAGGTTGGACTGACCTCAACAGCCTCGAACCTGGGCCTGGGCTTCTTGGTGGCGACCGCCAAGCTCAATGGAGGGAGCGAGACCAACCTCGAACCAGCCTGGCAGGCCATCAAGCAACTCCAGCCGTTCGTGATCGCCCCGAACCCGACGGCCCTGGCGCAGTTGTTCGAGCGCGAGGAGGTCGTCATCGGGCCGCTGTGGAGCAACGACGCGGCGATCCTAGCAAGTAAAGGCCTGCCGATTAAGTTCGTCAAGCCGGAGTCAGGAGCGATGGTGATCGTCTCGATCCTGAGCGCGATTAAAGGTAGCCAGAACATGCAACTGGCGCACGAGCTGCTGAACAACGTGCTGAGCGTTGAGTACCAGGCGAAGGCCGCGGCCAAGCCATACTTCTTTGGCCCGACCAATGTCAAGGTCCCGGTGCCGCTGGAAGCGGCGGACTACATTCCCACGACGATCGCCGAGGTTCGACGCCTGCAGACCGTGAACTGGCCTGTGATCGTGCCTAACCGCGCGGCCATCGTCGAGCGTTGGAACCGCGAATTCTCCCACTAGACCCCGGGGGTGAGAACGCCTGGGGCGCGTTCTCACCCTCTCACCGTCCGGCGTGCGTCCGGCGCTCCCCCGAATGGCTCACCGTTCCCGCAGTGGGCTACCTCGTGGTGTTCCTGGCGATCCCGCTGCTCCTGCTTTTTGCCTTTGGCCTGGTAGACATCCGTGCTGGCCGCGTCGTTTCCGGTTCGTGGACGCTCGAGCATTACGCGCGGGTGCTGCGCGATCCGTTCTACTATCGCATCTTCCTGAGAACGTTTTGGATGGGCACGGCGGCGACGGTGCTTTGCCTGATCTTCGGGTATCCCGTGGCCTACCTTTTCACGCGTGTCGGGCCCACGGCGCGGCAGGCGCTGCTCGTGTTGATCCTGGCTCCGTTGCTTACCAATGCCGTCGTTCGGACGTTCGGCTGGATGATCATTCTGGGCGGGCCGAAGGGGCTGATCAACGCACTCTTGCTGCACCTGGGGCTCGTGAGGGAGCCAGTGAAAATCCTCTACACAATGAACGGCGTGCTGATCGGCCTGACGCAGATCGAGCTCCCGTTCATGATCCTGCCGATCATCGCGGCGCTTGAAGGGCAGGACCGCCGTCTGCTCGAGGCGGCCACCGGGTTGGGCGCGAGTTGGGCGCAGACCTTCTTCCACGTCGTGGTTCCCCTTAGCCTGCCGGGCGTGCTGGCCGGATCGGCGCTCGTCTTCGTGATCTCGTACACCAGCTTCGTGATACCCGCTTTGCTGGGCGGGGGGTCCTTCGCGGTGATCCCGACGTTCATCTTCGAGCAGATCACGGCGCTGGTGCAATGGAACACCGGTGCCGTGCTGGCGTCGCTGCTGCTTTGCACGGCTGTCGTCATGCTGTGGCTCTTCAACCTGGGCTCAGCCCGGCTCCTACGGTGGCAACGATGAGGCAGGCTGCCGCGGACGGAGATGGACGGGTAAGGCCGTATGCGACGCACCGGGGAGCGGCGCCGCTTGGCGACCGGCTGCTGGCTGCAGCGCTAGGGCTACTCGCTGCCGTCGCGTTGGTCGGGTTGGTCTTCCCCAGCCTGCTGGTCATGATCAGTTCCTTCAACGCGTCGGACCTCCTGACGTTCCCGCCGCAGGGCTGGTCGTTCCGCTGGTACGCGGCGATGGCGAACAATTGGGAGGTGCGCCAAGCGGCACTCCTCAGCCTCAAAGTGGCCGCGCTGGTGGTGATTATTGATCTGCTTCTCGGCGTGCCGGCGGCGTTTCCACTCACCCGGGCGCGGTTTCGCGCCCGCGATGTCTTGATGACGTTCATTCTGGCTCCACTGATGCTGCCGGGCTTGGTCGTAGGGATCGCGCTGCTCTTCTTCTATATTCTGCTAGGGCTCGCACTGTCGTTGCCACTGCTCGTGATCAGCCACGTGGTCGTGACGCTACCGTTCATCGTCAGCATGACGAGCGCGCGATTGGCCACGATGGACCCGACGTATGAGGAAGCGGCGCTGAACCTGGGAGCGAGCCAGTTTCAGAAGTTCGTCCACATCGTGCTGCCTCAACTGTGGCCCGGGATCGCTGCCGGCGCAGCATTCGCCTTCCTGCTGTCGTTCGATAACTTCGCCGTATCGCTGTTCACGGCGAGCGACCGGCTGCGTCCTCTGCCGATCCTGCTCTTCTACCTGCTCCGCTATGACATCAACCCCCTGGTGTCCGCTGTCTCCACCCTCGAGATAGGGCTGGCGCTGTTCGTGCTACTGGTAGGCAGCCGGCTGCTGGGACTGGCGCGGGTGGCGCAACTCGGGCGGAGGGTTGCGTGACGCCGATTATAGGCGGCACGTCGCCCCCCGCACCGGGAGCGGAGCCGGCGATGCTATACCTGCCCGAAGCGTTGATTGGGAACGGAGCGAAGCCGATGAGGGAGATCCCATGAAGATGTCCATCACCGACCGCCTGGCAGATTTTTCCGGCGCGTTCGATCTCCCTGAGTTGGAGCGGCATGTCGCAGAAACGACGAGCCGCGCATGGGCCGCCGCGCTCCCGGTCGAGCGCGCGCGGCTCCGCCGTCTGGTGATCAGCGGGTGCGGGTACTCTCTGTTCGCCGGGATCGGTGCTCGGCTGGCGATCGAACGCTTCGGCGGCCTTCCCTGCGAACCGCTTGAGGCCATGGAGTGCGGCCGGTACGCTGCAGTGCGCTTCTCGTCAGAGGTGGCCGTCCTGGGAGTGTCCAACTCCGGGACGACGTCGCGCGTCTTGGAGTCCATCGGACTGGCCCAGCGGGAGGGTGCACTCACATTCGCACTCACCGGAGCCGCCGGGTCCCCGTTGGAGCGGCTCGCGGGCGCTGGCGTGGTGCGGCCGGTCGTCGGCGCGGGCGGCCGCCAGAGCCCTACCGAGCGACTCGAGCGCCACTTCGGCGAATACATCGGGACCCTGACTGCCCTTTATCACCTCGCGCTCTACCTGGGTCATGTGCGCGGCGTCGTCACGGAACGGGAGCGCCGAGACCAAGCCACTCAGGTGGCGGCCGCGGCCGAGATGGCGCAGCGGGCGCTTGAGGATGGGCCGTCACGCGTTGCGCCCGCCATTGGCTCCCTGCGGCATGCCGACCGAATCTACTATCTGGGCGCTGGTCCCGCCTATGGCACCGCGCTTTTCGGCGCGGGGAAGCTTCTCGAGGAAGTTCCATTGTGCGGCGTCCCACAGCAGCCGGAGGAGTGGGCGCACCTGCAATACTTCCTGACGATGGTCGAGGGTCCGCGGACGCACGCGGTAGTGATCACGCCACCGGGCGTGGGCACGGACCGCACAGCCGAGATCCTCCGGTCGATCAGGGACGACGGTGGGTTCGCGTTAGCGGTGACGCACACGTCCGAGGAGGCGGTGCGTGAAGCCGCCTCGGCCGTCATCACGGTCGACGGCGACTGCTGGGAAGGCTACGCGCCGATCCCGTACGCTGTTCCCGTGCAGCTCCTCGTGACAGGCCTGGCGCTACAGCACGGGCAAACGGTAGTGCCGTTGACCCGGCGCGACGGAGGGCGCCTGATCCGCGGGAGCGCCGTCCACGGGATGCCGGAGGCATGAGCGGTGTGATCTCGTTCGAGCGACCAACGATCTTCGTGCAATGACCGTCGATGTGCTGACCGTTGGCGGGTGTACGGGCCGCAGACGGGACGACCAAGGGACGGCAACTCGGCGGGAACGCAATCTACGCCGCTGCCGGGGCTCGCGTGTGGGGTCTGCGGCCTGGGGTCGTGGCCTTTCGTGGGACGGGAGTGCCGGACGGGTGGGGAGAGCTCCTCGCGGCGTTGGAGATCGACATCGAGGGCATGGTGCCGGTGGGGGTCCCGGCGTCGGTTTCGGAGTTCTTCTATAGCCGCAACGGCGAGCGCACCCAGCGGGTTTGGTCGCCGCAGGGGTCCGGGATCGGCGTCCCCTACCTGCCCGCCGACACGGGTGAGCCGATCCGCCGCCTCCGGTTGACGCCGGAGCACATCCCGCGACGCTACTCGGATGTTCGCGGCGCTCACTTGGGTCCGATCCACGGCGACGCGCAGCGGGCCATGGCTGATGCGCTGGCCGGGCTCGGCATACTCACGCTCGACCCGTACCCGCACGTGATGGCCGAGTTGACTGAAGAGAACCTGCGGACACTGCTTGCACAGCTGACCGCGTTCCTCCCAAGTCGCGAGGAAGTGCGCGTTAGGTTTCCGGACCTCGCTCCCGAGGCGGCCCTGGACAGGCTCGCGCCGTTGGCGCGGGTGGCGACGGTGGTCAAACTGGGCGGACGGGGCGCGCTGGTTCACGACCGGGCGACAGGCCGACGGCACGCGGTACCCGCCGTGCCGGTGCACGTCAAGGATCCGACCGGCGCGGGGGACGCCTTTTGTGGCGGGTTCCTCGCGGGGCTGGTTGAGGGCCGGGGGGTGCTTGGTGCGGCCGCCTGCGGGTCCGTCTCTGCGTCGTTCGCCATCGAAGACTTCTCCCTGGACGGGCTGCGCCGTTCGAAGCCCAAAGAACGCGACCGCCGGGCCCGCTGGGTGCTGGAGCATGTAAAGTAGGTACCTTCAGTCTTCACCGACGATGATCTTGTTCGGCTTGGCCCTGCGGCAAAATGTGCACCTCCGCTTCGCTGCCGAAACCGCCAGCAGGGACTGTGGAAAGCCGTCGCAAAGGGGCAGATCGACTGCATCACTTCAGACCACTCTCCGTGCCCCCGACCGATAAGGAGCGCGGATGGGCAGGGGTGGCCTCTGGCTCGGAAGGAACGGCCACATAGGCGAACCCGGCCGGTGACCTCGAACAGACCGTGAGCGATGCGTGAGGTGAGGCGTGGAGGTTGAACTGCGGGGGGTGACTAAGCGGTTCGGGGAGACCGTCGCGCTGTCCGAGGTTTCCTTCACGGTGCCCGCGGGGAAGTTCGTTACTCTGCTGGGTCCCTCCGGATGTGGAAAGACCACCCTGCTTCGCATCGTTTCGGGGTTCGAGCAGCCGGACGCTGGTGACGTGGTGGTGGGGACCGAAGTCATTACCCACCTTCCTCCCAACCAGCGTCAGATTGGCATGGTCTTTCAACACTATGCGCTCTTTCCGCACATGACGGTTGAACGAAACATTTCCTTCGGCCTCCGCATGCGTCACGCCTCACCGGCTGAGACCGCCAAGCGCACCGCGGAGATGCTCGATCTGGTGGGCCTGCGAGATCTGGCCGGTAGATATCCGCATCAACTCTCTGGCGGGCAGCAGCAGCGAGTGGCGCTCGCCCGCGCTCTGGAGATCCAGCCCCGTGTACTGCTGTTGGATGAGCCCTTTGGGGCGCTCGACCGAAAGCTGCGCCTGCAGATGCAGGTCGATGTGAAGAAGCTGATCCGGCATTTGGGCATCACCACGATCTTCGTCACCCATGATCAGGAGGAAGCCCTCGCGATCTCGGACCTGATTGCGGTGATGAACGAGGGTCGGATCATGCAGAGCGGCGCACCTATTGAGATCTATGACAATCCCCGAGATCCGTTCGTGGCGGATTTCGTGGGAGGGAGCAACTTCCTGGAGGGGGACGTCGTGCGGGCAGACGGCACGGAAATCGTGTTGCGCCTTGGCGGAGCAATAGTGACGGTTCCCCGTACGGCCGAGGTGCGCGCGGGGCAGCGGGCGGTTCTGGTCGTGCGCCCGGAAAACCTCCGCCTGGCAGATCGGGGCAGCGCCCCGGGGGCCCTGACGGGGACCATCTCTTTCGTTCGGCCTATCGGGCCAACGATCGAGTACGAGGTGGAGGGGGACGGAGGCATGAAGCTCAAAGTCACGGCGCCTCGCTCTGGGGTCGCCGGACCCCAGGGGTTGGGCGAGGTGGTGGCCGTGATGCTCAGTAGCCCCGAGAGCTGTACGGTGTTCGCCCTGTGAATGGAGGAACGGCGGATACAGGCACGCCGATGCGGGGACAGATCCTCGCCCAGCCCTCGGTGCTCAGGGCGCTCCTGGCCCCCCGCGACGATATCGGACGGATTGTCGGGCGTCTCATGGGCAAGGCGCGATGGCTCTGGGCTGTCGGGCATGGGGATTCGTATTTCGCAGCGGTAGCGGCGAGCGCCGGCTTTCAGCGCTTCTCGCCCATTCGGTTTGCCGCCCTGCTGGCCCAGGAGGCTTTGGCATACCCGCCCGATGGCACGGAGGGCCCAGGGCTTGTCATTGCTGTTTCAATGTCGGGAGGTGTCGGCCAGACGGTCGCCGCTGCGGCTGCCGCCCGGGCACGTGGCGCCCGTGTATTGGTCGTCACGAACACCCCCACAAGTCGGCTGGCAGATCTTGCCGATGAGACGATCGCTCTGGGCATCCCTGAGCCAGTGTCCTTTCTCTCGGGGACGGCGACCTACACCGCGAGCGTCGTCGTTCTGTTGCTTATCGCCGTAGGCTTGGGTGGCAATGCGGACGCCCTTGCCCAACTCCGCCACGCGGTGGAGGTCCTGCAGGATGCTACAGGGTCCGAGACTGGGGCGCGGGAGTGGACGCTGATCTACAGCGCCGCGCCAATCTGGTACTTCCTCGGAATGGGCCCGCACATGGCAACGGCCCACTATGGGAGCGCGAAGCTCGCTGAGGTCGCCGACGCCGTCGGCATCGCGCATGAGACCGAGGAGTTTTTCCACGAGCATCATTGGGTCGTCCGCCCGGATCATCCCGTTGTTGTCCTCACACAGGATGCGCCCTCACGGGACCGAGGGGAGAGGGCCGTCGCACATCTCCGGGAACTGAATGTCCCGGTGTGCCTTGTGGGGTCCGCGCCTGTCGCCGAAGGCGCGGGCTATCTCCCGGTCCCGGCGGTGGCCGATTGGTGCGCCCCGATTGTTGGGGCGGTCCCGATGCAGTGGATCGCCTACTGGCTCGGCCGTGCGAAGGGCCTGGATCCTGACCACCGGACACATCTGATTCACGATCCACGCTACACGGTGTCGCGTCGATACCGGTAACGCGTCGCCGCTGCGGGACATGAAAGACACGTTGGGGGAGGTGGGAACGGTGAGGAGGCTGTCGACGATCTGCTTGGCGCTCCTTGTGGTGTCCTTGGGTGTCAGCCCCGCGTATTTGCGGGCCGCGCCCGCGGCGGAGCTCGTGATGTCCAGCTACGGAGGCCAGTTGGATGAGCCATTTCGTTGGTTCCTCGCCGACCCGCTCGAGCGCCAGACCGGAGCGAAGGTGTCGCTTGTCCCGTCGCTTTCTCTCGAGGTCCTGGCTAAGATCAAA
>VBAO01000262.1 GCA_005883865.1 Candidatus Segetimicrobium genomatis | reverse complement strand
GCTGCTGACCGCAACCGCGGCGATGGGCGCGTACCCCGAGGAGAGGCCCTTGGCGATGGTCATCAGGTCGGGACGGACGCCAAAGTGCTCCGACCCGAACATCTTCCCCGTCCGGCCAAACCCGGTGATCACTTCGTCGACGATCAACAGCACGCCGTATTTGTCGCAGATCTCACGCATGCGGTGCCAGTACCGGGGAGAGGGCACATGGGTGTTGTTGGCCGCCGAGATCGGCTCCCCAATGACCGCGGCGACGAAGTCGGGGCCTTGGGCGAGGATCTCCTGTTCGACGGCCTCGGCGCAGCGAAGATCCCCCGCCTCGCCTTCGAGCCCGAAGGCGTTCCGGTACCGATCCGGCGACGGCACAAAGCTGACCCCGTACATGAACGGGCCGAAGTACTGCTCATTCCGCGCCGAGGTGAGACTCATCGCGGCGTACGTCGCCCCATGATACCCGCCCCGCCGCGCGATCACCTTATAGCGCTTTGGAAACCCTCGCATCACCTGAACCTGCTTTGCGATCTTCACCGCGCTCTCGACCGCCTCCGAGCCACCCGAGCAGAAGAAGAACCGGTGTAAGTCTCCGGGGGTCATTCCCGCGAGGACATCGGCGAGCTGGACCGCGCGGAGGTTGGTGTAGCTCGTGCTCGCGACGTAGGCGAGGTCGCGCGCCTGCGCCGCCATGGCGTCGCCGATCTCCGCCCGACCGTGCCCGACGTTCACGACGTAGAGACCCGCGAGCCCGTCGAGGTACGCCCGCCCCTGGGCATCTGTCAGCGTGCATCCCGTGCCGCGGACGATGACGCGGAGGCCATCGCGGTCCGCCAGGTCCAACCAGCGCTGCGTGTGGATCCACACATGATCGAGCGCTTGTTCTTCAATGGGGAGCCTCGCCGTCGCGGTCGCCGTCTTCGTCTTCGTTTCCTCAACCATCTGCCGCCTCCTTAAGACGCGCCTGGGACCTACCACCGTGGTGGTTCATTCATTTCTTGCCCCTTGTGCGGGTCGCCTAAGACGTTCCGGGGCTCTTCGGATCCATCATATCGTGAGCCGCATCCCCGATGAAATTGAACGCGATGACCGTGAGAAAAATCGCCAGCCCAGGCATCGTCGCCACCCACCACTGGGCGAGGAGATCTCGACCGCCGCTCACCATCGCGCCCCATTCGGGCGTCGGAGGGGTTGCGCCGAGCCCGAGAAAGCTCAAACCGGCCCCGGTCGCGATCGCCGCCCCAACATCAATGGTAGCAAGAACGATCATCCTCGGGAGGATGTTGGGCAAGATCGTCCGGCGAAGGATCCCCCACGACGTTTGGCCCAGGGCCGTCGCGGCTTCGACATACTCGAGGTGCTTCACCGCCAGCACTTCCCCGCGCGCGAGCCTGGCATACTGGGGCCACCAGACGAGGATCATGGAGAGCCCGGCGTTCAGAAGGCCCGGCCCGAGCGCGACCACAATCGCCATGGCGAGGATGATCGCCGGAAATGCCATGACCAGCTCGGTCGCCCGCATCACTCCCTCATCAAACCACCGCCCCAGGTAGCCCGACGCCCCGCCGATCAGGGTGCCGGTGGCTCCCGCCACAACGACAACGGACAGGGCGAGCGTCAGCGTGTAGCGCCCGCCGTAGAGGACCCTGGCCAGGATGTCACGCCCAAGATCATCGGTCCCACCCAGGTGATGGACCGACGGCGGCTGAAGAGCCTCCTGGAGATGTTGCTCGTCAGACCCGTACGGGGTGAGGACCGGCGCCCCGACGGCCGCGAGCGCCCACGCGGCGACCACGACGCCGCCGACGACGCCCGCGGGACCACGGCGCCACACCGCAGACCTCCGGCGCGGGGGCATCGGAACGGGCATGACCTGGCCCGCGTCAACGGTCACAGACTCTCCTCGACAGCCTCGCCCTCGAGATGGTCACGCATAACGGACTCTGGGATTCACCCAGACGTACAGCACGTCGACGCACAAATCCACGGCGACGTAGACGATGCCGACGACGAGGGCAACGCCCATGACGGCGGGGAAGTCCATGCTCCCCGCGGACGTGAACGCATAGCGCCCGATCCCGGGCCACGAATAGATCGTTTCCGCCATCACCGTCCCCGACATCACCTGCGCGTAGAGCGTGCCTCCGATCGTGATCACGGGAATCAGCGAGTTGCGCAGGGCATGGCGAACAATCACGGCCCACGCGGTCAGGCCCTTGGCGCACGCGGTCCGCACGTAGTCCTCCAACAGCACCTCGATCATGCTCGCCCTCGTGATTCGAGTGACGTACCCCAGGCACACGGTCGCGATCACGATGCCGGGGAGCACGACGTGCCGGAACGCGTCGATGAATACGTCGATCTGGCCGTGGAGCAGGCTGTCGACCAGATACATGCCGGTGATCGGCTCGGGCGGCGCGACGCCCGCCGACAGCCGCCCCGGCGGGGGGGCCCATCCCAGTCGGAAGTAGACGAGCGCGAGCAAAAGAATCGCAAACCAGAACGTTGGAATCGCCACTCCGATGGACGACACCCCCCGCGCGGTGACGTCGACCAGGGAATTTCGCCTGACGGCCGCCAGGACGCCCAGCAGCACGCCGATGGCAACCGCCGCGACCAGGGCCATCGACGCCAGTTCCATCGTCGCCGGCAGCGAAAGGGCGAGTTCGGCCAGGACCGGCCGATGCGTGGCGATGGACGTCCCGAGGTTCCCGCGGAGCAGGTTCCCCGCATACACCAGGTACTGGACGAGGAGAGGCCGGTCGAGCCCCCATCGGTGCTTGAAGGCCGCGACGAGCTCAGGGCTCCGGACCGCCTGGTCCCCGAGGTTGACCAGCACCATGTCCGCCGGGAGGAGATGCGACACGAAGAACGTCACGACCGTGAGCCCGACCAGCGTCGGGACGGCCAGCACGACCCGTACCAGGACGTAGCGTCCCATGCCCGGCGGCGAGTCCGGGCCCCCTCCTATTTGCGCCGGAGAGAATCGATCTCCAACGAGTAGAGCGAGTGGTACCTGACGTTCAGGACATCCTCGCGGGCGGCGATCACGTTGCTCGGTTGGACGAGAAAGACGTATGGAGCGTCGGGTGCGGCCAGGAGGCGATTGTAACGCTCGTACAGCCCTTCCCGCCGCCGTCCGTCGGCCGTGGCCTTGGCCTCCGTCACGATCTTGAGCGCCTCCGGGCTCTGCCAGTGGAAGCGCCGGTTGATGAGCCCGTTGACGAGAATCGTCCAGTTGTCGGGATCCAGGAAGTCCGGGAACCAGTACGCAAGGATGGTTTGGGGCTTGCCCGCGCGGAAGTAGGGGAGAAATACCGACTCCTGCACCGGCTGGAGCTGGAGCTCAATGCCGACCTTCGCCAGGTCGGCGCGGAGCTTCTGCGCGAGACGGTCGACCGGCAGCGTGGCATAGTACGCTCCCGAGGGCCACGTGAATGTCACACGTGCGCGCGTCACCCCCGCCTCTTTCATGAGGGCCGCGGCCCTTGCCGGATCATGCGGATAGAGAAGGGTCGTGTTCAGCGACTCGGGGAACCCCAGCATCCCGGGCATCATGATGCTGCCGATCCGAAGGCCATGGCC
>VBAO01000261.1 GCA_005883865.1 Candidatus Segetimicrobium genomatis | reverse complement strand
CCCCCGGGGCTTTCAGGGTGCGAGCACATGGGGGTCGGGCACAAGCTCGCGACCGAGATGATCCATCGCGAACGAGGGTACGGCGTAATCCTGACGCCGGACCTCATGATGTCGGACGGGAGCATCGCCGCGCTCGAGCGGTATGCGCGCGCCGGGCATCGGGTGGTGCTGAGCGCCGCCCTCCGGTTCGGCGAGGAGCCGCTGTTCGAGCACCTCGCGGCCGTGGGGATCATCCGGCAGGGAGAACGCCTCTCGCAGGCCGGCCGGCCGCTCGCCGTCACCGGACGGCAGATGGTCGCCGCGGGGATTCGTAGCTTTCACAGCGAGACACAGCGGTACGGCTGGGACTCATCCTCCTTCACGGATTTTCCCGCCGCCTGCTGGTGGCAGGTGCCGGGCGAAGACGGGATCGTCGTGCACAGCCTGAGCTGGTCCCCGGTCCTCGTCGATTACGCCGCGGTCGGCCGGCACGACACGAGCACCCTCGAGACCTGGACTCTGGACGCCGACTACATCTACCGCAACTTCGGCAATGACACCGGCGTGCATGTCGTGACCGACTCCGACGAGATCATGCTGGTGAGTTGGGCCCCGCTCTCCGACCGTCGACAGCGCCTGTCCCGGAATTATCTCAAGACGTTGCCCGGGGTGGGGGGCTGGGTGAAAGGCGCGATCCTCCGCGGGGCGGTGACGACCGGGACCTTCGATCCCCTTAAGCGGCGCATCTTTTTCCTGCCCGTCCGGTGGCACTCCAGGGACTTGACCCCGGCCTGGGGGGAAACCGAGCGGAGAGCCGCCCGCACCCTGCGCCGGTATCTAGGTGATCTGGCCCCAGGCGAGGCAGTTGTGGGCGGGGTGAGGCGCGGCGGCGGATTCGGTCTGGCTGCGCTCGCAGCCTTCGGCCGGATCTGGATCGTCGCGGCGGATCTGCTGGCCCACGCCGACCGCGTCACCCTGCGGCTCGCGCAGGTCCTGCGGGGCGACCGGGCGGCCGCGGGGCGCCTCTGGCGCCGGCTGCGCACGGTCGTAAAGACGATCCGGGGCGCAGAGATCAAAGGCGCGTAACGGAGCCCCGCGGATGTGCGGCATCGCCGGCCTCTTTGACGCGTCGCGCGCCCCGGCCGACCGAACGCTGCTGCAACGCATGGGCGATGCCATCGTCCACCGCGGGCCGGACCAGGCGGGGGACTTCGTTCAGCCGGGCGTGGGGCTGGTCGCGCGCCGGCTTCGCATCATCGACCTCGAGGGAGGGGCGCAGCCCATCGACAACGAGGACGGCTCGGTGACCGTCGTCTACAACGGCGAGATCTATAATTTTCAGCAGCTGCGCGCCGACCTGGAGCGCCGGGGCCACCGCTTCTCCACCCGCACGGACACCGAGGTCGTCGTCCACCTCTATGAGGATCAGGGGGAGCGGTTCGTCGAGGGTCTCCGGGGGATGTTTGCGATCGCCCTGTGGGATGCCACCCGACAGCGCGGGCTGCTGGCCCGCGACCGCCTGGGCAAGAAGCCCCTGGTCTACGCGCAGGTGGGCCGGCGCCTGCTCTTCGCCTCGGAGTTTCAGGCGCTCCTTCAGGCCCAGGAGATCCCGCGGACGCTGGACCTCGGGGCGCTCGGGGAGTACCTGGGGAACGGTTACGTCCCCGCCCCCGCCAGTATGTACCGGGCGGCGCGCAAGCTGCCCCCGGGACACCGCCTCGTCTGGGAGCGGGGAGACGTTCATGTGGAACCCTACTGGCGGCCGGAGTACCTGCCGAAGCTGCGTCTCACCGAGTCCGAGGCGGAATCGGAGCTGGAGCGCCGTCTGGCCGAGGCGGTGCGGTTGCGGTTGATCGCCGACGTGCCGGTCGGGGCGCTGTTGAGCGGCGGGATCGACTCCAGCATCGTGGTCGCGTTGATGGCCCGGTTTGCCCCGGGCCGCGTCAAGACGTTTTCGATCGGCTTCGACGACGCCGCCTATGACGAGCTCGCGCACGCGCGGCGCGTGGCCGACCGCTACGACACCGAGCATCATGAGTTCGTCGTGCGGCCGAATGCCGCCGAGGTGCTCCCCGCGCTGGTGCGCCACTACGGCGAACCCTACGCGGATTCGTCGGCCATCCCCACCTACTACGTGTGCCGGCTGGCGCGCGAGTCCGTGACGGTGGCGCTGAATGGCGATGGGGGCGACGAGGCGTTCGCCGGGTACGACCGCGTCCGCGCCATGGTGTGGTCGGAGCTCGCCGGGCACCTGCCCGGAGCGCGCTGGGGGGCGGGCCTGGCCGGGCGGATGTGGGCGCCGTACGCCGCGCGGCGCGGTCCACGCCGGTTCGATGGGAGAGTGCTCAAATTTCTGCGCGGCCTTGGGATGCCGGCCACGAGCCGGTACCGGTATTGGACGTCCAACATCGAGGACGCCGTCCTCGAGCGGCTCCTCTCCCCGGACTGTGCCGCGGAGGTCCTGCGCGACCGCTCGGGTGCGGCGGAGCGCGCGTGGGCGTCGGGGAGCGCCCTGTCCGCCGTCGATCGGGCGCTGTTCGTCGACGTCGTGACCTCCCTGCCCGGCGACCTGCTCGTCAAGATGGACATCGCGAGCATGGCCAACTCCCTCGAGACGCGGTCGCCGTTCCTCGACCACGAGGTCGTGGAGTTCGCGGCCCGATTACCGGCCAACCTCAAGCTGCGTCACGGAATACATCAGAAGTACCTGCTCAAGCGCCTCGCGCGCAAGTTGGTCCCCGCCGAGAACGTCGATCGGCCCAAAATGGGCTTTGGCGTTCCATTGGGCAGCTGGCTGCGCGGCTCCCTGCGGGATCTCGGGGAGGACGCGCTCGTGGGCCGGCGCGCTCGTCAACGCGGCTACTTCCGGCCGGATACCGTGGCGCGGTTGTGGACCGAGCACCAGTCCGGCGCCCGCGACCACGCGCCTCTCCTGTGGATGCTGCTGATGTTTGAGCTGTGGCACCGTGAATTCATCGATGGCCCCACGGCGCGGCGAGAGTTCCCGGTCGGTGAGTCGGTCGGCGAAAAAAGGTGACGCGTGGCGATTGTGGAAGTCCTCAGATCTGAGTATAATGGCGGAGACACCCGGAAGGTGGAGCATCCTGGATGCGTGACTGGAGCAAGGCGCCCTGGGTAGATCCCTCCCGTAATTGGCAACCGCTGCCGGTGTCGGATCTGCCCGAGCGGGTGCTGCTGGATCTCGCCACCCGATGCAACCTGCGCTGCCCCATGTGCCCCGTCTGGGGCTCTCCCGACAACGAGGCGATCGACTCGGTCGTGGGCGTGATGGATGTGGAGGCGTCGCGCCGTCTCCTCGACGAGATCGCGGTTGCCAAGCCGCTCGTCCAACCGAACCTGTACGCCGAGCCGTTGCTGGCGCCCAAGCTTCGAGAGCGGCTCCTCGAGATGAAGACCCGGGGCCTGGCGGTGGCGATGAACACGAACGGGCTCACGCTCACCGACGATCTCGCCAAGTTCTTCGTGGACACCAAAGTGGACGCCGTCCTGTTCA
>VBAO01000078.1 GCA_005883865.1 Candidatus Segetimicrobium genomatis | reverse complement strand
CCACGCCTCCAGAGTAGCCGATCCCCGGCGAGTTGTCACGAAGGAGACGGATCGCCCTGACGTGAAGAGGCGGTCACACGCGGGCAACGGACCTGGTCTGCGGGAGGTGCGCAAATGGGGCGGCGGAGATGGATAGGGCTGCTCGCGGTGATCCTCATCCCCGGGGTGTGGCCGGTGGGCGCGCCGGGCCAGGCCAGAAGCACGATGACGTTCTGGTCCTGGCGCGGCGAGGACCGGGCGTTCTACGAGGGGATGATCAAGCGATTCGAGGCGCAGAATCCCGGGGCGTCCATCGAATTCCAGACCTATAAGCCGACCGAGTACACCACGGTGCTGTCGGCGGCGATGCAGGCCGGCCGGGGGCCCGACATCGTCCACCTGCGCGCCTACGGCGCTCTCCAGCCGTTTGCGAGGCCGGAGTTCCTCGTGCCGCTCGACGACAAAGTCCCCGAGCTCAAGACGTTCGCCCGCCAGTGGATCGACGGCGCGCGCAGCCGGGCCGACGGAAAGGTCTACGGCGTCCCGTTCGCGGTGCAGGCGCTCGTGATCTTCGACAATAAGAAGATCCTCAGGAACGCCGGGGTGACTCCGCCCCACACCTGGGAGCAGTTCATCGCGGCGCTCAAGGCCCTCAAGGACCGGGGCGTCACCCCGCTGGCCAACGGCGGCAAAGAGGGGTGGACGCTCGAGGTCGCGATGGGGGTGCTGGGCCCCAACTTCTACGGCGGCTCGAACTTCTACGAGGCCGTCACCCGCGGCCAGACGACGTTCAAGAACCCCCAGTTTACCGCCGCGCTCGCCAAGATCGACGAGATCCGGCCATACATGCCCCGGGGTTTCATGGGCGTCTCGTACACGGACATGCAGCAACTCTTCATCAACGAGCAGGCGGCGATGTTCATCGGGGGAATCTGGGAGCTCGGCTACTTCAAGAGCCAGAACGCGTCCCTCGAGATCGGGGCGATGCCGGGCCCGGTCGCCCGCGCGGGCGACACGCCGTGGATCAGCAGTTACGACGACGGCAACTACGGGGTGTACGCGAAGAGCGCCAACCCCGCGCTGGCGCTCAAGTTCATCCAGTTCACCGCGACGAGGGAGTGGGGGCAGGCGTTCACCGATCAGCTCAGGCAGATCTCCGCGGTGCCGGGGGTCGTGGTGGGTGATCCGACCCTCCAGGAGGTGCAGGCCTGGATGCGCCACTCGACCCCGTACCTGATGCTGGTCGGCTTCCGGTGGAAGACCCCGACCGGGAGCGAGCTCATCCAGAACGACCTGCAGGGCCTCATGGCCGGGCGGATGACCCCGCAGGAGATCGGCGACGACCTCACGCGGGGGCTCGCCGCGTGGTTTGAGCCGTTCAGAGGGCGCTGAGGCTCATCGTCACACCAGGCTCGCGCACGTCGCGCAGGATCGGGGCCGGGGCGCCATCAGTCCCCGGCCCCGGGCGCGTCTCGTCCAGGACGGGGCGGGCGCTCTGGATCGCCGCCTGCCTCGCGCCGGCGCTCGTCCTTTTCACCGGCGTGATCGCGTACCCGGTGCTCAGCGCGATGGCGTACAGCCTGTTTCGCTGGGACGGGATCGTCCGGGGCGGATTTGCGGGCGCGGCCAACTTCCAGAGGCTGCTGACGCAGTACCCCTACAGCATGCGGATGGTCACGGCGTTCTGGCATAACGTCTGGACGTTCGCGCTGACGATGCTGGTCCAGAACGGGCTGGGCCTCCTGTTCGCGGTCCTGCTGGCCGGTCGAACATGGGGGGCCCGAGCGTACCGGGCGATCTTCTTTTTGCCGGTGACCCTCTCCCTCGTGATCGTGGGGTTCCTGTGGCAGCTGTTCTTGAATCCGGTGTGGGGTCCGGTGAACAAGCTGCTCGCGGTCGCCGGCCTCGCGGGGCTCGCCCGCCCCTGGCTGGGGGACTCCCAGACCGCGCTCACCACGCTGATCCTCGTCAACGCGTGGCGCTGGGTGGGGTTCCCGACCATCGTCTTCCTCGCGGGGATCCAGGCGATTCCCGAGGAGTACGTGGACGCCGCCCGGCTCGACGGCGCCGGCCCGGGAGCGGTCTTCCGGCGGATCGTCCTGCCCCTGCTGGCTCCTCAGGTCAATGTCATCGTGATCCTCACGTTCATCGGGGCGTTCAACTGGTTCGAACTCCCCTACGTGATGCAGGGGGTCACCGGGGAACCGAGCCACACCACGGACGTGCTCGGGCTCCTGTTCTACCGCTCCGCGTTCGGAGGGGTGGATACGGGCAACCCGGACGTGGGCCTGGGATCGGCGATCGCGGTGGTGATGTTCGCCGTGATCCTGGCGACGAGCGGCCTCGGGGCCGTCTACCTCCGCCGCCGGGAGATCGAGGGATGAGCGTGGACGCGCGACGGATCGCCGGGCGGGGCGCCGCCGCGCTGGCGCAGGGGCTCCTCCTCGCCAACACGCTGCTGGTGCTCCTGCCGATGGGGTTCATGGTCCTGTCTTCGTTCAAGACGACCCGGGAGATCTTCCAGCGGCCGTTTGGGTGGCCGGCATCCCCGAGCCTGCGCAACTACGCGGCCGTATGGGAGACCGCCCACTTCGGCGTCTACTTCGTCAACAGCGTGATCGTGACCGTGGCGGCGATGCTCGTGATTCTCGTGGCCGGCACGCTCGCCGCCTACGCGCTCGGCCGGTACCGGTTCCGCGGCAACGACCTGCTGTACCTGTTCTTCCTCAGCGGCATCATGGTGCCGATCCGCCTGGCGATCATTCCGCTGTTCATTCTCATGCGCGACCTGCGGCTGCTCGACACCTATTGGTCGCTGATCCTCGTGTACGCCGCCTCGGGGCTATCGAGCGCGATCTTCATCCTCACCGGGTTCTTTCGCGCGCTCCCCCAGGACCTGGACAGCGCCGCCCGCATCGACGGCGCGGGGGAGCTCAACATCTTGATGCGCGTGATGCTGCCCCTCGTCCGGCCGGCGCTGGCCATCGTCGCCGTGTACAACGTCATTCCGATCTGGAACGACTTTTTCTTTCCCCTCGTGTTCATCCACCAGGACCGGCTCAAGACGCTTCCCCTCGGGATGACGGTGTTCTTCGGGGAGTTCGCCGCCAACTGGGGGCTCCTGTTCGCGGGGCTCACGCTCGCGGCCGCCCCGGTGATCGGGCTCTACATCCTGATGTCCCGGCAGTTCATCAAGGGCCTGACGGCAGGAGCGGTCAAGGGGTAGCCTCGGGCGAAAGTGAATTGCGCTCCGTGATTTTCCGCCTCGATTTTGCGGGAATCTGCCGCTACTGCGATAGAATGGTTCGACCTATGCTCTACGGTGAGGTGCATATGGGTTGAGCGTGCCGGTACGGCGCTTCTTGATGGTGAAGCGCGTCGGATCCCGGCACAGCCGTTCCGAAAAAGGGGGGCCGGTTTCGCGACGAGCGACCCGGGGAAGATTACATGCTGTGAGGGGAGCACTGGACGGGCCTGGACCGGGCGTTCACCGTAGCCGCCGTCGCGGCATCTGGGGCTACGTCGCGCTATTTCTGGGTGGGCTTGCCGCGCCGGGGCTGGCGCACTCCCCGGCCTTCTGGCCGGCGGTCCACTCGTCGTCCGGCTTCACGGTACCGGTCGCCTCCGGCATCCTCTACAGCCACTTCACGGTGGGCACGGCAGCCGGACCGCTCAACGTCCACCACCTCAGCGTCGACCTGAGCAATCCGACGGTTCGCGTGGGGCCGGGGCTCGCCCACAACCGCCTCATGAGCGACGACGAAACGGTCTCCTCGATGGTCGCCCGCAGCGGGGCGATCGCCGGCGTGAACGCCGACTTCTTCGACATCCACGGTTCCGGAATGCCTCTCAACATCGTCGTGCGAGACGGGGAGCTCCTGCGCAGTCCCACCGATCGGGTCGCCCTCGCCATTCGGCGGGATGGAAGCATCCGGATGGATCGATTCAAGTGGACCGGCACCGTGGTGCTTGCCAACACGGGGGAGTCGCACGCCCTGGTGGGATACAACGCCGGCCTCCCTTCCGACGGGTTCATGGTCATCTCCGCCGTCCGGGGGTATGGGGCGCCGGTGCCCGAGCCCGGAATGCGCCAGGCAGTCGCGGAGCTCATGCCCGCCGGCCCGCCGCTCGCCCGCGTCGGGCCCGGGACGGACCCTCCGGGTCTCTACACGGTGAAGCGGGTCTGGCTCCAGCAGGCGTTTCACACTCCATTTCCCGCAGGCGAGATCCTCCTTGTCGGCCGGGGGCGTGCGGCCGCGAAGTGGATCCAGAGCACCCTATCGGCCGGCACAGCGGTCCAGGTGAATCTCACGACGGACCCGGACTGGCATGAGTTGCGTACCGCCATCGGCGGCGGACCCATCCTGGTTCAGGGCGGACGGTTGGTCAACGACCCCCACTCTCCATCGGCGAAGGACCGTAACTCCCGGCATCCGGTGACCGCGCTTGGGGTCCTCCGGGACGGCCGGACGGTGATCCTTGTGGAAGTCGACGGTCGCCAGCCGCACCTCAGCGTCGGGCTCACCCAGCCGCAGCTCGCTGCCTACATGCAGTGGCTGGGCGCCTCCGAGGCGATGGGCTTCGACAGCGGTGGGTCGGCGAGCATGGTGGTCCGCCGCCCCGGCGGGACGCATCCGACGGTGGTGAATTCTCCTTCGGACGGGCATGAGCGCCCGGTCGCCGATGCGCTGCTCTTCTACAGTACCGCGGTGCCCGGCCCGGCAGTCCGGCTGCTGATCAATGCCAACCAACCCCTTCGGCTCCTGACCGGAGCCACCGCTCCGCTTTCGATCATCGGCGTGGATGCCCAGGGAAATCCCGTCGCACCGCCTCAACCCATCCGCGTCACGGCGCAACCGGAGCTCGTCACGGTGACGGCTGGGAGTGTCCGGGTGGGTGAGATCCCGGGAACGGGAGTGTTGCGGGCGGAAGGCGGCGGGGCCAGCGGGATGGTCTCCCTCTCCGTCGTGGCCCGGCCCGCGGCGGCACGCGTCCCAGCCTCGGCCGCCGTAGAGGCGCAACTACCGACCCAGCCGTAAGGCCGATCAGATCTTGGGCGAGAAGTCCGTGGCGGTGAGCAGCGACGTCCGGATGTGCTCGACGATCAGCCCGCGCGTGTGCGACTGTTCCCGGACCCGCTGCCATTCCGGGTCCGCTTGAAAGGCCCCCCAGCGCTTCTCCCGCTCCTCCCATGAACTGTAGCGGGTGATGTAGACGAGTTCGTCGAGCTCCCCGACGAGCGTGTCCCAGAATCCGACGACCTCGATGCCGTGTTTTCGGAAGAACCCCATCGTGTGGGTTCGGAAGCGCGCGAGGACGTCGCTCTTCCGGCCGGGCATGCAGCGGTAGACGCGGAGTTCGTAGACCATCGACCCACCTCCCCGTGCGGATGCGGGAGAGGTTCGCACCGCCCGAGCGCCGGCCCTGCCCGCGCCGTGGTCGCCGTGATATCGTCGGATTTGCCCATGATTCTGATCCCGATAGCTCCCACTCTGGAGGCGAAACGTACCAAAGCCCGGCACCTCCGGGAAGCAAGACACCATCGGGCTGAAAGCCGTCAGCGAGTATTCGACGCCAGTAATCCCCGCTGATCTTCGCGACCTCACCGGTTTCCTGTCCACCGTACACCCGTTCGAATACGACTCTCCGTCTGACGATAAACAGGACCAGTGACCACTCACAGTGAACGCCCTCGGAGGCGCAATGGAAGCCCAGGGTCCCGATGCTCTTTGATGAAAAGGCGTCGTCTGGCTTCGCGGTTATCGAGGCGGAACTCTCCGTCTGACGATAAACAGGACCAGTGACCACTCACAGTGAACGCCCTCGGAGGCACCATGATGCAAGCCACCACAAGACCAAGGGGGGACCGATGATGGCAACTGGGCAGTCTCGTCTCGTTCCGTACATCATCACCATAATCATTTCCGTGCTCCTCAGCTACGCGGCCATCAAGTTAAGCGGTGGCGGAGCCGGAAGCGGCCAGGCTACCGCGGAGTCGACCCTGGACAGAATCTTGCGAACGAAGACCCTTCACGAAGGCATATGCACCGGCCAAGTTCCCTATTGCTTCCGCGACGCCCAGGGGAACCAGGTTGGCGTCGAGCCCGAAATGGGAAGAGAGATGGCCAAGGCGTTGGGCGTCACGTTGGACATCGTCGAAACCGCCGATCCGAACCGGATTCCGTTTGTCAACGCCGGGAAGATCGATTTTGCATTTGGAACGATAACGCTCGAACGAGCCAAGGTCGTTTCGTACGGCGGACTCTGGGTGGTTGACGCAACTGCCGGGGCGGTGTTATCCGGCTCGGGGACTGCCGACTACGACGCGCTCAAGGCGGGAAAAACGATCGGCGCAATCAGAGGAGACACGGGGGATATCTATGCTACGAAGGCCTTTCCCAATGCCAAGTTCGTGCGAGTCGACGACGCGGCGACCCTCCTACAGGCTTTGCTGAAGAAACAGGTCGACGCCATCTTTCACGATTACTCGTCGCTGAGCCTATGGAAGGCCGACCACCCCGAAATCACCGTGTTGAAAGCCGTGGACTGAGAGCCGAGCGGCCTCATGGTCCGCCTTGGCGATCAAAAGTGGATCAACTGGGTGGGTTGGTTCCTCAACGATTACTACGGTTCGGGAGTTTCAACCTGTGGATGCGGCAAGGATGTGCTCCGAAAGTATCTCAAGGCCGAACCCTTGCCGCTTCTCTTCAATTACTGAAAAAGCGTCTCAGAGCGGTGATCGAGTTATCGAGTAGGTCTCAGTGGAGAGCATAGGAGTCCGCTGATCACATCGCGGTAGTCCAGGAACCGGAAACTGCCGGAGGGCACCCAACAACGAGCGACAGTCGGCGACGCTCTTTGATGGAGGATTCCTATCCGTTGAGGCCAACCCGGGAATGATAGAGCTGGTCATCGCGCACATTGGGGAGTTTTTCTCAGGGTTCAAGATCACCCTGGTCATTGCACTTGGTGCCATGCTGGGGGGATCCCTCCTCGGAGTTCTGACCGCAATATTCCGGCTCTCGCGCGTTGGTCCTCTGCGCATGCTCAGCCTTTCGTATATTGAACTGATCCGCAATACTCCTGGTCTGGTTCAACTGCTGTTGGTGTATCTCGGCCTTCCGGAATTTGGTATACGATTCTCACCACTCGGAGCAACGATCCTTGCGCTGACCATCAACAACGGAGCCTACCTAGCGGAGATTTTTCGCGCGGGATTGCAGTCCGTCCCGAAAGGACAACTCGAGGCGGCAGCCGCTATCGGGCTTCCGCGCACCGCCACCCTGATCGAAGTCGTGCTCCCCCAAGCGCTCCTCGCGATCTATCCCTCTCTGACAAACCAATTTATCCAGACGGTCCTCTTTAGCTCGATCGGGGCGCTCATCGGCACGGTCGAACTCACGCAGGTGGCGTTGATCTTGAACACACAGACATACCGCACGATCGAGATCCTCGCGGCCCTCAGCTTAATGTACGTCGGTATTTCGGCGGTGATTGCATCGGCCTCACACCGGCTCGGCGTCCGGTTGGAACGGAGGTACCATTAGTCGTGAATTGGGCGGAGATGGGATTAGAAATAGCCTACCTTCTGCGAGGCACCCAGGTCACCATCGAACTGTCGCTCCTTGCCTTCGCCGGAGGTGGGGTACTGGGTTTCACGGTCGCGCTTCTTAGGGTCCTGGGTGGCTCGGATGTGACATTGGTCGTGAAGCCCCTCGTCGACGTGGTCCGGGGATCGCCCCTACTCGTTCAATTGCTCGCCGTCTATCTTGGATCAAGCGTGCTAGGATTCTCTCTGAACCCGCTGACGGCGGCGTTCGTGGGCCTTTCGATCAATGCCGGGGCGTATCTCTCAGAAATCATTCGCGGAGCGCTCACCTCGGTCCCAAAGGGGCAGACGGAAGCCGGGCTCGCCATCGGTCTCAGTCGGATGTACGTCGTGTGGGGAATCGTCCTACCGCAGGCGTTCCCGGTCATCGTCCCAGCTGCGATGGGATTCTTCATCAGCCTGGTGAAAGACACCTCGCTCGCCTATGTCCTGGGGTTGCTCGAACTGACGCGTGCCGCCAAGGACATTGTTGATCGGACACTTGACCCGTTCCACACGTATGTCATCGTCATGTTGATCTACTTCGCCCTCTGCTATCCGCTCTCCGTGCTGGTGAGAGTCGTGGACCGCCAGCTGCAACACAAGGGTTTGGCCCGGGAGCGTCTGTGAGATGGCCGCCTCATCCGAACCCATCGTCTCTGCCGAGCAGGTGACCAAGGACTTCGGGTCGCTCCGGGTGCTCGACGCTGTGACCCTGCGGGTCCTTCGCGGAGAGCGGGTCGTGATCATCGGCCCAAGCGGCTCCGGCAAGAGCACGTTTCTTCGGTGCATCAACGGGTTGGAGCCGGTCACCTCTGGCCGCGTCGTCGTCGATGGCCTGGAGGTTGGTGGTACTGGGGTCCAGCTTTCGCGGGTGCGCTCCGCGGTCGGAATGGTGTTCCAGCTTTTCAATCTGTTCCCGCATAAGACGGCGCTTCAGAATATCATGCTGGGACCCGTGAAGGTCTTGGGTCTGTCGCGCGATGAGGCCAAGCGGAGGGCGTTGCGCTTATTGGAACGGGTGGGACTCTCGGACAAAGCGGACGAGTATCCGGGAAGACTCTCCGGAGGCCAGCAACAGCGTGTGGCGATTGCACGCGCGCTGGCGATGTCTCCCAAGGTGATGCTGTTCGATGAGCCGACCTCGGCGCTGGACCCCGAGCTCGTAGGTGAAGTTCTCGAGGTTATGCGTCAACTCGCTTCGGAGGGAATGACGATGATCGTTGTCAGCCATGAGATGGCATTTGCCGCGGATATCGCAGACCGGGTTATCGTGATGGACAAAGGTGTGATTGTCGAAGAGGGGCCCCCACAAACGATATTCACAAATCCGCAAACCGTTCGAACTCGCGTATTCCTCACCCGCCTGTTGGGCCGCTCGGGAAAGCATGAGGCCGAATAGGCAAGGAAGCCTCCGATACGAGGGCTGGTCCGAGGAAGTTCTCCCGGACCAGGTGGTCGCGGGACCTCGAGGGGCGCGCTGACCTACAGCGTGGTGGTCACGGGGATCTTGAGGTGGAGACCTGGCGCGCCCGCCGGGATGTGCGCCTGATGGCGTTGGGGCCTCAGGCCGCCGTGCGGTGCCATGGACCCGTGGTCCAGAGAGTCGAGGTTCTTCGACCAATTCACGCCGGCGCACCGGGTCAGTTCTCCGGGGCAACTCCAACATACTTAAACTGGTGTAATGAGTCATCGTCCGGATACTTCGCATTGTGGACAACTTGGAAGACGGTTATGACCTTGTTCACCAAATCCCCGTTTGTATCAAACGAGATCACTCCTTGCATCGTCTTCAGGTGGGTCGTCTGAATAGCATCCCGAACGGTGTGCCGGTTGACCGGCTTTCCGCTCTTGACAACCCTGCTTATCGCGTCAAAGATCACGAGCGCGGCGTCATAGGTACAGATCGAGTAGTCGAAGGGTTGCTTCCCCCACCGCTTGACAAACCGGCTTACCCAGGGTTGAACCTCGGGATTGTCCAGGAGGTGCGGCGCGGCAACTGTCGTGTACCACCCCTCTACCGATGGGAAAGCCGCGCCCTTGAGGAATGACCCACCAAGGAGAGCATCGGTGCCGCCCTTGATGAGCTTCGGGATGATGGTGTATGCTTGCTTCGCCAGATTCGATCCGGCCTGCTGATCCCCGGTGTAGTAGAGGAGTTCAGGCCCCGAGCTCTTAATCTTTGTCAGGAGCGTCGTGTAATCGGCTTCCTTTGGGTTGATTTGTTCACGGCCTAGTATCTTTATCCCCTTCTCCGCCGCCCGCTTCTCGAACGCATTGGCGACGCCGACGCCGAAGGCGCCCCCGTCATCCACAATATAGGCGGAAGTGACGTGCAGCTTCTCAGCGAAGAAGTTGGCCGCCTCTGGCGCCTGGTACGCGTCTGTACTGACAGTGCGGAAGAACACTGCTCTCCCTTTCGGTCGAAACTGCGTGGCAAACTTCGGATCAGTGATGTCGGGATTTGTGGCACTCCCGGTGATCGTCGCCAAGTCCGCTTCGCTTAGGATCGCGGACATCGCCTTCCCCGAGCCACTATTCTTGGGCCCGACAATGCCAACGACGTTAGAGTTTGCGATCAGCTTCTTCGTTAACGTGGCTGCCAAAGCCGGATCAAAATCCCCAGTCGTCGCACTCGCGTCGTTTAGAATAATGCCCTCAATCCTGTACCCGGCTATCCCACCCTTTGCGTTTTGCTCCTCGATGGCCAGAACCGCACCATCCTTGAGTAGTTCCGCGTCCTCAGCACTCGCGCCGGTCAGTGGCGAAATAATGCCAACGGAAAGCACGTTGGCTTCCCCCTGGGCTCTGGGTGTCCCGCCCAAGGCAAACACGAGACTCGCGCTCAGTGCCATTCCCAAGAGCCTGCCAAACAAGAGCGATCTCCTCATGATTCTCATAGCCCCCCTCCCGGTTCTGTTCTTCTTCGCCACCATGCCCCAGCCCAGCACGGGCTACTGGCAGGTTCCCGAACCCAGAGATTCTAAGATTTGATGCCGAGGTCCCACACCGTGAGGCACTCCGGCATGCTTCGTGGCAACTCATACGGTGACTCTCTTCAATATCTTCTCCAGCTGTCCCAGGATCAGTTCAAGCTCTCCGTCCTGCAAACTGAATGGGTTAATCAAGAACCCTCCGTCGAGTACAGGCACATCATCTACACAGATTGCCGGCTCACCTTCCTCAAGTCTCGTGACGATCTCAACTGCGGTCATGCCAGCCACCGTCGAGTCTACATCCACGCGTACGACAGGGACGGGACGTCCAGTATGCTCTTGAAGAATCGTGCCTTTCAGACCTTTGATCTGATTGACTCCGTTGTTCAAGGATGACACCTGCTTTTGCCACCGGCGCGCGTCCGCGGCATGATCTCGAGACACATACGCCTGCAATGCCACAAGAAGCCCTACAATCTCCTCCTTGCCGACCTTAAGCGGTCGCCCAATGCCGTGAAACGGCCGCCCCTTCAGAATGCCGGTGCGAAGGTCTGTGCGATAGGTCCAGGTAGCTTCTCGAACATCCATATCCTGATGCTGAAGAAGGACTGACCGAATGAGGTCGGCGTTGCCCGCGAGCACCCCCGAAGCCTGAGGGCCACGCAGAGCCTTGCCCCCACTGAATGCGACGAGGTCAGCTCCCTCAGCGATGAATCGGCGGAGATTTTCGGGAGGAGGCAGTGCGCCGGCCGCATCGACAATCACAGGCACCTTGTGACGATGCGCGATCTCGACCACCTGAGGCAATGAAAGAGGCCCTGCCGGGCGGTTAGCCGCATGCAAAACCGCGGCCGTCCGCTCGTTGAGAGCCGCCTCCAGCTCCCACGGCATCGTCTCGCCGGCAAATCCAATCTCCACCATTTCCGCGCCCGCGGTGCGCGCGGGCTTATCATAATCCATGCGGTGGCCTTTTTGCATGATAACCTGATTAGGCATGCCGGTAGAGTCAGGCAGCCGATGGATGCGGGCAGGGTCAGTACCGGCCATGCACGCAGCTACGGCCTGCAATAACCCTGCAGCCGCACCAGAGGTCACATAGCCAGACTCCGCCCCAGTCACTTGAGCGATAATCTGCCCGGCGCGTTCCTGCAGTTCCTCCATTTTGACAAATGCGCGCGATGCCTGGACCATAGCGTCCACCGCTTCGGGGAGCATGAGGGTCCCGCCGAGCCGTGTTTTGGTGCCGGCTGCATGAATTATCTCGCGAACCCTCAGCTGTGCGTAGATCGAGCGATCGGACATTATTCCCCCCTCCTCTCAAAAAGGAGTCACGGACCGCCGAGCCTGTTGAGACCGCGAACGGTTCCCGGATTGCCCGACGAACCGTTTTGCGTCATCTCACATGCCTGAGATTGCGCACAAGGTCGATTCCCGGTCTAAGCCTGCTGGAAGCTATGCTCTGCCACCCATTCATAGGAAGACCGCTGCAATTCCAAGAAGAACTGCGGGTAGGTGACGATATCTCGCATGTGCTCAACAAGCCGCTTGTGGTAATCTGTTCGGATCCCGTCGATCCAGGGCATGACAAGGCCCGCACAACCATCTTCGGCCCCCCTGCTGGCGACTGCCTCAAGTAGTCGCTCCTCTAATCGAGCATCAGGGATGAGGTCCGGCTTCCCCCGAACGTACGCTAAGGCGGCGATGACCCCGTGGGCGACGTTATCCGAAATGGCACCAATTACTGTGACATCAGAAGCCACGGTGCAGGCGATCCCGGCACCACACGCGCATCGGCACGTGGCCCCGTACTTCGTGAATTGACGACAAGCATCTTGGAGAGCCCCTAGTCCCATTTCGTTTCCGAGGTCTCCAATACCGATTGTCAAGGCGCCTGCTTCACGGGCAGCAGTGTAAAGATGATCAACCTTCGCTACGACCGGTGTGATCGAGAGGCCATTGGCCATATGATACTGACCAGAGTCATTGCGGCCGGGCCGCTCAATAGAAACCGCGGCCACGGGGCGGAGCGACGCCACGAGTTCTCGGGCTCGACCTTTGGCCTCCGAGTCATCTTTGGGAAAGTCCAAAACGGCCACCGAATGAGGCAGATCGACGATATCGTCTATTTTGGCGAAGACGTGGAACCCCGCAGTCTGGAGAGCGGCGGATATTATGGGGATGATCTCCGCTTCCGTTACCACGACTGGCTTGGCTCGATACCCAAGGTCCAGAGCACGAGCCAACGCTGCTGTTGCCACAAGACCGTCAGTTTCGCCGCGGACCCGATCGGGCGAAAGCTTCCCAGAGAATGTGAATGTGTCCGCACCGTGCCCCTTGGGAAGGCCCTCCCAGTGGGGCCCGAGGAAACCGGTGCAAACGATGACAATTCGATCTTCCGCCAACCGCTTATGCAGATGTTGTGCAGCACTCATGGTTAAGGGCATGTCGGCATTGCGTCGCGCGAATTCGTAGATCGGTTTAACCATCCCCTGTCCACGCAGGTCGAGCGTAATCAGTTTGTCGAGATTGTCCCCTACTGTGAAAGTCACGAGATCCTGAATTGTGGACATGTGAGTCCCTCCTGCATTGGACGAAGGTGGTGAGGAGGAGCGACCTTGGGAGCACACCCCGCTCCAGGCGCCTTCGCCCCGGTGCCTGGAATCCTCAGTACGATAGCCCTTCGGAAACACCTGAGTGAGATGAGACTCACGAACCCAGATAACTCCGGCTGACCTCTTCATTGTTCAAAAGAGCCTCTCCTGTGTCCTTCAGTCGGACGCGCCCCAAATCGAGGACGATGCCATAGTCCGAGATGGCGAGCGCACGGCGAGCGTTCTGCTCAACCATCAGCACGGTGACTCCTTGGCCGTTGATTTCCTTTACATAAGCAAAGACTTGCTCGACCATAATTGGAGAAAGCCCCAGCGACGGTTCGTCGATCAAGAGGATTCGGGGGTGCAGGATCAACGCCATCGCCATCTCAAGGATCTGCTGTTGTCCGCCACTGAGGTTTGCCGCAAATTCCTTCTGCTTTTCCCGAAGCAATGGGAACTCATCAAGCAGCGTTTCGATGTCCTCTTGGACCTCACGATCGGAGCGGAGAAAGGCCCCCATCTCCAAATTCTCACGCACCGTCATTCTGGGGAAGTTACTCCGCCCTTGAGGGCAGTAGGCCATCCCCTTCCGCTGACGATCGGTCGTTGAGACTCCCGTAATGGGTTGATGGCGATACACGATTTGACCATGCGTCACCCTGACCGTCCCCAGGGCGGCCCGTAACACCGTCGACTTCCCGGCACCGTTCGGGCCGATCAGCGTGGTAATCTTGCCTTTGTGGACCCCGAACGAGACACCCCGGAGGATCGGGGCTTCGCCGTAGGTCGCCTCGACCTTGTCAAACACCAAGATGTCGTGGTCAGGTTCCAAAGTAGGCATCGATGACACGGGGGTCAGTGCGGATCACCTGTGGTGCGCCTTCCGCGATCCTCTCTCCATGGTCAAGCACGACAATACGATCACAAATATCGAGGACCACTCCCATATTGTGCTCGATCAACAAGAATGTCTTGCCTGCGCACTTCATATCGAGGATGAACTCTTTGATCTTATCGATCAACACTGGATTGACGGCCGCCACCGGCTCATCGAGCAGGATCAGCTGCGGGTCAGGCATGAGGGCAGACGCCAGGGAGAGAAGCTTTCGCTGACCGAATGAAAGCGATCCGGCGGTCTTTCCTGCGGAACTGCTGAGATTCAGCAATTCCAATAGCTCCCTGGCCCTCTCTTTGGCGCGCGCCTCATGGGCACGAATCACTCCCGTATTGAGGAACCGGGGAACAATCTTGTCTTCTTGGTACTGTTGGGCGGACATGAGGAGGTTTTCTATGACACTTAATCGTCGGAAGACCCTGAGCTCTTGAAACGTCCGCACAATCCCCATGAGGGCGATCCCATCGGGGCCTTTACCTTTGATGGACTCGCCCATCACCTCGACGTGACTCGGCGGATCCGGTTCCAAGAAACCTGTGATGCAGTGAAACAGCGTAGTCTTCCCTGAGCCATTCGGGCCGATGAGGCCGACGACGTCACCCTTTCGGACGGAGAAACTGACATCATTCAGGGCCAGAACGCCACCGAACCGCTTGGTCAGGCGCTCAATTCGCAAGAGGGGCTGATCCAAGCTGAGGTCCCTCCCTTCGTTTCTGCCACATCTCGAAGGCCCATGTAATGATCCCCTCAGGCACAAGAGCCGAAGCCAAGATAATCAAGAGCCCATACACCACAAGACGCCAGGCTTCTGCCATGCGGAGGAACTCGGGAAGCCCCGTGAACAGGATCGCACCCAAGATCGGGCCTGCGAGCGTGCCTCGTCCGCCCAGGAATAGGATGATGATGAGGTTGACACTATAGGCAATCCCCAATTCGGTGGGGCACACCGCCGACGCATAGGATGCAAAAAAGGAACCAAGGGATCCCGCCACCCCTGCCCCCGTGACGAAAGCAAGCATTTTGTATCGAAGCACCGGGACCCCCACTGCTTTGGCCAGAGTTTCATCGTCTCGTATCGCCATGAGGGTGCGCCCGATGCGGCTGTGGGCCACGCGCACAACGATCCACAGTGTAATCGTAGCCAGGATCAGCACGACATAGTAGTTCTCCGAGAGGGTCGTCGCCGACCACGTCCATGACCCCATGCGCAGATCCACGGGGGGCACCCCCGGGAGGCAGAGCGGTCCGCGAGTCACAGGGATCCAGTTGAGGGCGATGATCTGTGCGATGAACGCAAACCCCAATGTTCCCATGGCAAATGAGTGGTACGATAACCGAAAGCTGGGCACGCCGATGATGATGGAAGCCAGAACGGCGGTCACCACTGCGGCCCCTAGGCGCAACGGGAAGGGGCTCCCAAGATGCAATCCGAGGAGCGCGGCCGTATATGCGCCGATGCCGAAGAAGCCAGGATGTGCGAAAGAAAGCAGGCCCGTTCGTCCAACGACTAAGTCGAAACTCAGGGCAAGGGCGATGTAGATCAGGACGGTAATCGACACGCCGACCAGGTATGGAGATCCAACATACAGCGGCCAAAGCGCCAATACGGCAGCGATGAGCAACCAGACGACGAGACGGTGCCAGCGCATCAGATGCCGACCTGCCGCCCAAAGAGCCCGAACGGACGCCACACAAGCACAGTCAGCATCATCAGAAAGGACATTGCATCCACGTAGGCCGATGAGAGGAACTGAATCGTGAAGGCTTCAACCACTCCCAAGATAACCGCCGATGCTACCGCTCCGTTCACACTGCCGAATCCGCCCATGATCACAACGGCGAAGGCTTTGAAGGTGAGCGGGATGCCCATTAAGGGTGTGATGTTTCCCAGGGGCGCGTACAGAGCGGCAGCCAGGCCAACGAGCGATCCCCCGATGGCGAAGGCGGTGAGCACAATCAATTGAATGTCGATTCCCACGGCGACGCACGCATCTCGGTTCTGCGAAACGGCTCTCATGGCCTTGCCTAACTTTGCGCGGTGAATGAACATGTGAAGCACGAAGAATGCGAACAACGTTAGCCCGATGAGCAGGAGACGCTGATAGCTGATGCTGAGAGACCCTATCGTGAGATTCTGCATCGAGAGAGGTGTGGCCGCCCGCCTGGGAAACGTCCCAAATACGACGATTGCACTGTTGATCAGGAAGATTGAGGCACCCAGCGTGGCGACCAGTTGCGTTTGCCACGGGCGGTGAACGACCGGGCGAATCACGATCATCTGGAAGAGGGCTCCGAACGCCAGCATCAATAGCATCGTGCATAGCCCGGCGATTGGGTAGGGGAGCCTCGCAAGGACATAGAGGGCAAAGAATAAGTAAGAGGCGATCATGAGGAATTCTCCGTGCGCCCAATTCACCAGTTCCGAGACACCGAAAATCATAGCGATGCCCGCAGCAACGAGCGCATAGAGGCCGCCGGTTGCCAGGCCGTTGATGAGTTGTGCTAGGATAACCATGCGTGTCTTGTGGACTTTGCTCAGGGGCTATGACGCGGAACGTCGATCTTTCGTACGAAGTGGCGACCCAGCGCGTGCCGATTGACCTTTCCCATTTCGTTGGCGGTCTGCTGCTTCTAGGCATCGAATGGCGAGATAGGCGCTGATTTCAGCGCCTATCTCGCTCGTGTGTCTCCCTGAGTCCAAATTCCTGGGTCGCTGACCTTCGGTGTATACCTCCATTGGACCTGGCAGGCCGCGCAAGGGCTCTTCTATGTGGGGATCGTCTCAAGAATTCTTACCATGCCGTTCCATATTTGTAGGATGTACATTGGGTAATGCGCCTGATGATGGTCGTCGAATTGGACGTGTCCCAGGCCTGAAATCGTCACGTTGACCCTCTCTAGAGCGTCTCGGATGGACTTTCGGGTGATGTCGCCTTTGATGTCTTTCATGGCGGCGATAAGCGTCTCCGCCCCGAAATACCCCATCCCGGCGTCCCTGTTGAGAGGTTCGTTGAAGCGCGCTTGGTAACGATTTGCCAGGGACCGAGCGGTTGGGCCCGGCACCCAGAAGTTCACTTCTTTAGCTCCCTGCGCCCACGAAGGATCCGGAAGCAACTTCAGCAGGTCGTTGGTCGCCACTGAGCCACGACCAAAGAGCTTCACGCCAGTGAGTCCCACCTCGTGCCCCTGGTTGATGATTTGGGCTGCGTCCGGGTAGTCTGAAATGAGAAGCAATCCTTCCGGGTTCAATGCTTTGACTTTCGTGAGCAGGGCGCGAAAGTCCGGCTGTCCTTGAGTATAGTAGTCGGTCGACAGCACCTTTATGCCCGGGAGATTCCTTTGGAAGATGCCGGCGGCATCCCGACCGTAATCGGTATTGACCGCCAAGATGGAGAGCGACTTCACGTCCTTCGCCAGCACTTTTTGTGCAAAGACAGCGTCCATCATTTCGTCATTGAGATTCAGGCGAAACTTCCAGATATTCCCGCCAACGCCGGACTGTTGCGTAATTTTTGGGCTCGTTGCTGTTACATCTAGTTCAGGCACTTGAGCTTGCTGGATAATTGGCATGACGGCAAGGGTGACGGAACTACAGGCCGATCCAATCATCACGTCAGCCTGAGCAACATTCACAAGATACCGCGCGGAGTTGACTCCCACACTAGGGTCGCATTGATTGTCTCCTAACGCGGTCTCGAGCTGTCGTCCGCCGATGCCCCCTTCTTTGTTTTGCTCTTCAAGGGCCAACTGGACACCCCTTGCGATGTGGGTCCCCTCGAATGCATCAGACCCCGAGGAGGGAACATCGAGCCCGATCTTGATCGGTCCTGCCGCTTGTGAGTTATGAAGATATCCTATCGATGCAACTGCGGGAAGAATCGTCGCCAACGCCAGCCACATGACCCGCCGAAACATGCTCTCACCCCCTAATGGCTCCGCTCTGAACAGCACCGGCCAGATTGTGATCTCATTTAGTTACAGCCCCCCATGTGCTTCTCCTCTACGAAGGAAGTCAACCAAAGCCCGCAGAATCGAATTGTTGATATTTGATCAAAACACCTGCTTTTTGCCCGAAGACGCCTGGGACAGCGTCGCGCCCAGGTGCGTCCCGAAGCGTTGGAAACGCACGGGATTCCTGTCTTGATGGGGCCGCGAGCCCTTACGCTCGCCGGATTGGCGGAGATCTTATGCCACGTTTCTCGACGGTCCAGGAAACAGTTACGCGGGAGCTCCGCGAGGACATCGTATCAGGCCGTCTTCAGCCCGGCGCGCGCCTAGTGGTCGAAGAGCTGGCCGCGAAGTTCGAAGTGAGTCCTATGCCCGTGCGCGAGGCCATCAGGCAGCTCGGCGCCGAAGCGCTCGTTGTGATCCACTCGTACCGCGGGGCGACCGTTGCTGAGCTCTCAATCGACGAGATCCGGGAGATTTTTCTCATGCGTGAGCTCCTTGAGGGAGCGGCTGCGGGACTAGGAGCGCGGCGGATGGGTCCAGCGGATCGTGCGCATCTCCGGATGC
>VBAO01000260.1:4535-8302 GCA_005883865.1 Candidatus Segetimicrobium genomatis | reverse complement strand
GAGCGCGCGCACCTTGCCGTCGATGCCGACCGGAGGATCATCCAGGTACGTGGTGATCAGCACCGTTCGAATCCCAAGTTGCGCCGCGACCTCGCTGGCGACGGAGGCGGACGTGGTACGGTTCTCCTCGAACCAGAGACCGCGGGACCGCACCACGCGCAGGACCTCGGTCATGACGCGGCGGTCCGCGGTCGCCCGCGAGCCGGCATGGTTGCTCACGCCCACGACCCCGGCCACACTCGCCAGATCGTCCTCGACCGTCCGGGCGATCTCGGCCTCCCCCATTCGCTCCCAGACGATGCCCGTCACCGGCCCAAGATCCGCCGGGTTCCTCGGTTCGAGCGGCAGGTGGAGGATCGGGACCAGGCCGTGCGCGGCGGCGTCGCGCACGATCCGCGCGGAATACCGCATGCCCGGGAAGATGCCCAGGCCAAAGGGCTGGTGCATCGCGTAGATCACCCGCAGGTCCGCGAGGCTCGAGCCGGCGTGCTCAAAGACGATGGCCACGCGAGGATGGAGGGCGGGGTATGAACAGGGCCCCGGCCCGCCGGGTCGCCCCGCCCCCCGCATCCCGGCGATGCGGATCAAACTCAGGCGGCCTGCTCACGTTGCGCGCGATCCGGCGATCTTCCAGCCTGCTCCACCCCGCAGAGAGAGAGGACGAGATCCGTCCTGTAGGCTAGCGAGATCAAGAATCCTTGTCAAGGCCGACCCGCAGGGCTATTTCGAGATTCCCAATGCCACCCGTTTCTCTCGTCGCGGTTGCCGGTCGGGACCCGGGCTGAAGAGGGTGATCTCTTCAACGTTCACCGCTACAAAGTCGGACTTAAACAGTACCTCGGTTTCGTCCCGCAAATTGGTGACGCTGACCTCTCTCAAGGGGATAAATCGCTTCAGGTGACCGTTCAGGTCGTCGATGAGCCGGCTTCCCGGGTGCATGAAGTACGTCCCTTCAATCTTGTGCGTCGCCGTGTAGATCAGGACATGGACTTCGCTTTTCTCGACCTTCACCATGGTCACCTCAAGCCCGGCTCACCGTTTCAACAGTTCGACCGAGGCTTCCCTGTGCAGTTACCTGCCCAGAGAAGGGCGGGCCTAGACCGTGCTAAAGGCCGCCGGCCTGGGGGCGCGGCGCGAAGCCCCCGGGATCATGGTCGGGCTTCCGGCCGGCCATGAGGTCGGCGACGATCTTCGCCGTCCCGAATGCCATCGTCCAGCCCATGTGGCCGTGCCCGACGTTCAGGAAGAGGTTGCGGTGGCGGCCCCGTCCGAGGATCGGCCGCCCGTCAGGGGTCATCGGCCTGAGGCACGCGTGGTACTCCCCGCGGGCATAGTCGGCGGCTTCGGGGAAGACGTCGCGCGCGAACCGGAGGATGTTGTTGAAGTCGCGCGGGGTCCAGCTCCAGTCGTAGCCGGCGAACTCGGCCGTCGAGGTCAACCGCAGCCGATCGCCGAGCCGGGACCACGCGACGAGCCACTGCTCGTCGACCCCCGGGACGGTCGGGGCGAGGCCGTTCGTCAGCGGGAAGGTGGAAGAATACCCTTTGGCCGGGTAGATCGCGAGCTTGACCCCAACCGTGCGCGCCACCAGCGGGCTCTGGACACCGAGCGCGAGCACGTATGCGTCGGCGCTCAGGAGGCCCTGGTCGGTCAGAACGCCTGTGATCCGCTCGCCCTCGGCGCGGAGCGCGCCGACGCGCGTTTTGAGCCGGAGCACGACCCCAAGCCTCTCCCGGCAGATGCGGGCGAGGGCCTCCGTGAACCGCTGCGCGTCCCCGCTCGAGTCCGTCAGGTCGCGGACGGCGCCGGCGATCTTGTGCTTGACCGGCTCGAAGACGGGGTCGAACCTCGCCACCTCGTCCGCGTCGAGCAGATCCTGCGTCTGGCCGTGCGACGAGAGCAGCGCCATCTTCTTCGCGCCCGCCTCGAGCTCGGCCGGGTCCCGGTAGATGTAGAGCGCGCCCTGGGTGACCGCGTGGTATTCGATTCCCGTGCTGCGCACGAGGTCGGTCATCAAGGCCTGGCTGTACTGGCAGAGACGGAGCTTGACGAGCGTGTTCTCGCGCGCCCGCTCAGCCGTACACTCCCGGAGAAACTTCCACCCCCACGAGTAGAGGCGGAGGTCCGGCCGGAGCCTGACCCGGATGGCCGTCTCCGCTCCGAAGAGCGACCGGACGAGCATGGCGGGCGCCCGGGGCGAGGCCCAGGCGGAGGAGTGCCCGGGGGCGATGATCCCCGCGTTGCTCGCCGTGGCTTCGCGGCCGACTCCGTCGTCGGCCTCGACGACGGTGACTTCGTGGCCGTCCGTGGCCAGCCAGTACGCGGTCGTGATCCCGACGATGCCGCCACCGAGCACGAGCGTCTTCACGCTGACGTCTTTCTCACGGCTGAAGCGCGTGGGTCCGTTCTTGCTTGATCCTGACCGCCAACCCCTCGGCCAGGCCAATGGCGCCCATCCCCACCAGGAGGTGCAGGAGTTGGATTGCCCAGTGGGCATTCCCGACCGCCAGCCGAGCCTGCATGGCCCCCAGGACCGGGACGAGGAAGCCCCACACAATGGCCACCCCGACGAACGCGGGATTCACGCCGGCTCGGGCGGCCAGCAACGCCAGCACCCACAGCGAGAGGACGAGCACATACCCGACCTGCATGTGGACGGGGAGCAGCCTGAGGGCGTGGTGGGTCCAGAGGAGCACCCCCAGGACGATGTTGATCACCCCTGTGACGCGGACGAGCATCTGAGCAACGGTAGCCGCCGTCTTCATCTCGACCACTCCCTTCCCGTTGAGTCATCGCCGCCGACCCCGGACTCGACTGCGCGGTCAGAGCGTGCGCCGGCCGCCGGCGACGTCCGGCGCGAGACCGGTCCCATCACACCTTAATAAAATTGCGACTGCATCTCAAATCCTGGATGATGGAGACCAGACGGTCGACGGCTGAGCAGCCTCAGATTATAATTTGTGAGACTCAATCTCGTCGACCTTTCGAGCACGAGGGGTGGCCGTGCGACTCAACCACGTTGACCTGCAGGTGTCCGACATCGATGCCGCGCGTAAGTTCTTCGAGACGTTCTTTGGCCTGCGCTGCACCTACCAGCGGGAGGGACAGATTGCCCTCCTCGAGGACGAAGGCGGATTCTCCCTTGGCGTGAGCAACTTGTTCGGCTCACCTCCACCCGTATATCCGCCGGACTTCCACGTCGGGTTCGTGCTGGAGCGGGCCGGCCAGGTACGCGAAATCTATGACCGCCTCAAGACAGCCGGAATCGCAATGAAACAAGATCTGCGGGAGGGGGGCGGCAATCTGTTCTTCCAATGCCTTGCGCCCGACGCCATCGCGGTCGAAGTCCGAGCGCCCAACCCCCGGTCGCACGGTTAGTGGCGTTGTGGTTCGATCACGCTCATCTGCCCGGCGCGCCACCTCGCCTCATGACGCCTTTCCCCGGCAAGCGCCTCACTATTTGTAGAGCAGAGGGGCAATCTGCTTGGAGTCGATATTGGTCTTGTCGTACCAGAAGAAGCCGGTGTCGATGGTCTTGGGCAACGTTTGGCCCTTGAGGGCCTTGACGGCGGCCTCGACGCACTTATAGCCGATCCCGACCGGATTCTGCGTGATCGCTCCGGCCATGACGCCGTTTCGAATCGCGTCCATCTGGGCCTGACCCGAGTCGTAGCCGATGACGACGATCTTGCCTTCCTTTTTCATCTCGATCACCGCATTCAACACGCCGATCGCCGAGCCTTCGTTGGCGCCGAAGAAGCCCTTCA
>VBAO01000260.1:890-4484 GCA_005883865.1 Candidatus Segetimicrobium genomatis | reverse complement strand
CTTGGGGTGCGTTCGCTTGATCCGGTTGACGAATCCGTCGCGGCGATCGATACCGGTGCGGCTGGTCTGGTCGTGGACGATCACGGCGATCTCGCCCGCATTGCTGATCAACGCGGCCATCTTGTCGGCCGCCAACGAGGCCGCGGCGACGTTGTTGGTGGCGGCCGTCGTGACCGGGATGTCGCTGTCCACGCCTGAGTCAAAGCCAATGACCGGGATGTGCAGCGCGCGGGCCCGCTCGAGCAATGGGATCACCGCCTTGCTATCGAGCGCGGCCAGGCCGATCGCGTTGGGCTTCTTGTCGAGCGCCGCCTGCAGCATCTCGATCTGCTTGTCAACCATCGATTCCGACTCCGGCCCCTCGAAGGTGATGTTGACGTTGAAGTCCTTGGCCGCCTGTTGCGCGCCCTGCTTGACTGCCTGCCAGAACTGATGCTGGAAGCCCTTGGAGATCAACGGGATGTAGGGCTTCCCGGCCGACTGAGCCGGAGGGGCCTGGGGGGCCAGTGTGAGCGCCCCAGCGAGCAAGATCCCTACCACAGCGAACCCCATCTTCCCCGGTTTCATCTCACGCCTCCTTTGCTTCGAAGTCTCCCGGGACAGGTCGGACGGCCGATCTCCCGCGCACCCCCCTCCGATCACCCCCCTTCGAACAGCATGCGGTCCTCCCGCTGGCGACGGAGCCTGTCGGCGTAGACGGCCACGATGACGATCCCGCCGGTCACGACCATCTGCCATTCCTGCGGAACCGAGAGGATGCGCAGGCCGTTGGTCAGCACACTCATGATGAAGGCACCGATGATGGTCCCCAAGATGGTCCCCTCGCCGCCGCTGAGGGAGGTGCCGCCGATGACCACCGCAGCGATGGCGTCCAGTTCGTACCCCGCGCCCAGCGCCGGTTGGGCGGAGTTCAAGCGGGAGCCGATGATGACACCCCCAAGTCCGCTGAAGATCCCGGCCAGCATATAGACGGCGGCTTTCCAGAAATCCACGTTGACGCCGGAGAGGCGCGTCGCTTCCTCGTTGCTGCCGATGGCGAAGGCATAGCGGCCCAGGATCGTCCGGCCGAGGATCAGGCCGGCGACGATGGCCGCGCCGAAGAGGTAGAACACCGCGTTGGGCACGTCCAATCCGGGGATGACGGACCCCAGCAGAGAATCCATGGCCAGCCCGCGCACGGCCGGCGTTCCGGTGAAGTAGATCGGCTTCGAGCCGGAAATGACCAACGACAGGCCCTTCGCCGCCATCATCATGCCCAGCGTGGCCACAAAGGGCGGGACCTTCATCTTGGAGACCGTCAGTCCATTGATGAGGCCGGCGAGCGCGCCGGTCGCGACCCCGCCGAGCAGGCCGAGAGAGATCGGCAGGCCCCAGTTGGTGATCAACACGCCGATCATGACGGCCGACAGGGTCATGACCGTGCCGACCGACAGATCGATGCCCGCGGTGATGATGACGAAGGTTGCGCCGAGGGCCAGCACGCCGTTGACCGTGGTGGCGAGCAAGATACCCATCATGTTGTCGAAGGTGAGGAAGTAGGGCGATGCCAGCGAGAAGACCACAAACAGGCCGATGAGGCCGCCAAAGGCCAGGATCTTCTGCGTGGCGGCCGAGTGCAGCCGCGACTCTCTACCCGTCGCCCGAGCAGCGACGTCCATCGCTACCCCTGCCTCACGGCGCCCGGGCCGGCGTGCGTCGAGCGGGATCCACCGTTGCGCATGGTGGCGTACCTCATGATCTTCTCCTGCGTGGCCTCGGCCCGGTCCAGCGCGCCTGTGACCCGGCCTTCGCACATGACCACAATCCGGTGGCTCAGGCGCAGGATCTCGGGGAGTTCCGAGGAGATCATGATGATGGACTTGCCCTGGCGGGCCAACTCGTTCAGCAACCTGTAGATCTCATTCTTGGCGCCGACATCGATACCGCGGGTAGGCTCATCGAAGATCAAGATCTCGGTGTCGGCAATCAGCCACTTGCCGACGACCACCTTCTGCTGGTTCCCGCCCGACAGGTTCTTGACCTTCTGCGGCAGCCCGATGGTCTTGATGGCGAGCGCGTTGACGAAGCGTGCCGCGGTGCCTCGCGCCGCCGCCCGCTTCATCCATCCCAGCAGTCCCAGGAATTTCGTGAGCGCAGCCAGCACGAGGTTGCTCTCCACGTCCATTCCCAGGGTCAGGCCATAGCGCTTGCGATCCTCGGAGAGGTAGCCGATGCCGTGGCTTACGGCGTCCTTGGGGCTCTTCACGTGGACTCGCTTCCCCCGGACGTAGATCTCCCCCGAGTCGATCGGGTCCGCGCCGAAGACGGCACGCATCACCTCGGTGCGCCCCGCGCCCAGCAACCCGGCAAAGCCCAGGATTTCACCCCTTTTGAGCTGGAAGCTGACATCCTTGATCACGCTGCCCCGCCTCAGGTTCCTGACCTCGAGCACGACCTCTTGGCTTGCCTCGTCCGGGATCTCAGGCGAGGTTTGATAGATCGTCCGGCCAACCATCATTCCGATCACCTGGTCGATGCTCGCCTCGCGCGTGGGAACGGTATCGATGCAGCGACCATCCCGCATGACCGTGATTCGGTCCGAGATCCGCTTCAGCTCGTCCAAGCGGTGGGTAATGTAGACGATCCCCACCCCCTGCGCACTGAGCCGGCGGATGATACGGAACAGTTCCTCGATTTCCGCTTCGGCCAGCGCCGCCGTCGGCTCGTCCATGATCAACACCTCGGAGTTGAAGGACAACGCCCGGGCGATCTCGACCATCTGCTGCTTGGCCACGGTCAGGCCGGAGACCCTGACCCGGGGGCCCAACGGCAGGTGCAGCGATGCCATCAACTGTTGCGTGTTCTTGTTGATCTTCTGCTCGTCCACCAGGAGCTTGAAGCTCAGGGGCTCACGGCCGATGAAGACGTTCTGCGCCACGGTCAGGTGGGGCATCAGGTTCATCTCTTGGTGGATCATGCTGATGCCCAGATGTTGCGCGGCCCGGGGGCTCGGGATCTCGACCTCTTTGCCCCTGTAGATCACGCGGCCCGCGTCCTTCTTGTAGACGCCGGCCAGCACCTTCATCAGCGTGGACTTCCCGGCCCCATTCTCTCCGACGAGAGCGTGCACCTCGCCCGGCAGAATATCTAGGGTGACATCTTGGACGGCGAGCACGCCGGGGAAGCTTTTGGATATCTCCCTCAGCCCGACGATGGGCCCGTTTCCGCTGGGGCCCTGGCCCACCCTCTCTGTCCCGGCGACGTCTCGACCCAATGTCATGAGTCCGCCTGCGTCCTCGAAGGAGATCGTTCGTAAATACATACTATAGAGGAGTTTCTCATTTTGCATCTATCCGGAGGGGAGAGGGCCTCTCATCGCGTTAGCCGGGCCGGAATCGCGGTCGGAGGAATGCATGAACCCGAAACGGAACCCTCAGAGGTGGAAAACCAAGTTTACGACAAGCTGACACGGAGCGTCGGCGCTATCGTATCGCTGGCAGTATTCGCCAACGTAATCCTTTTCTTCTCAACCCTCCGGTCGTTGGAACCAAAAGCCTCCAATGTACTTCTTATCGTCAAGGTGCTCCTGGTGGTTGTGTTTGCCACCCTCTTTCT
>VBAO01000260.1:0-853 GCA_005883865.1 Candidatus Segetimicrobium genomatis | reverse complement strand
TCCGGTCTACAGAAAGATCTATGAGCTTTCGCAGTTCGGCCGGGAGCGGACTCTTCCATGGGAGGAGTCCGAGGACCCGAAACGCGCCAAGGAACGGAGGGGATGAGGAATCGACGGCGAACGCTCGTTTCGTCTCGACTGCAATCACAGGCGGAAATCGCGGATGAACTAGAGTGGAAAATCCGGTTACGACAGAGTGATACGAAAAGTTGGCGCCCTCGTCGTGCTGGCCGTATTCGTTCCCACCATCCCTGCCCTCTGAGAATGGCGGAAAAGCAGCGCGAATGGACACGAAGGAGGGACCATGATGGCGCAGGGTCAACCCTCACCGGTGACCGCACAGTTTGGACAAAGGCCCCGGCCCGCTCGCCTGTGCAACCTTGACCGGCTCTTGGACGCGATGGAAGCACGCGGCCTCGACGGCCTTTTGTCGTATTACTCCCGTAACGTCATGTACCTGGGCGGGTACGCCTCGGGTTCAACGGCCATCTACGGAGAAGCCAACGGGGTTGCGGCATTCGTTATCTCGCGGCGCGAACCCGACCACCCGATTGCGATCATGCCGGAGTTCGAGATCGGGTACTTCCTGCGTCAACCGACGTGGGTGCGGGACATTCGGCTCTACCGGACCTTGATCCTTCCCTTCGACATCCCCACCGAGCCCTCGGCGGTGGACCGCTTCATCCCCCAGGGCGCCCATGACGTCCCGTGGGTCCGGCGCGCCCGTGAGTCCTTTTCCGAAAGCCTGACCCGCGCCTGCGTCCGGGCTCTGCAAGACGTGGGGCTTGATCGGGGCCGCGTGGCGTTTGACAACCTTTCGTTCGCCCCGTTTGTCGCCTCGGAGCTGCCCCAT
>VBAO01000259.1 GCA_005883865.1 Candidatus Segetimicrobium genomatis | reverse complement strand
ATGGGAATGACCCCCGCCGACGCGATGCGGATGGGCAGGTGGGTCGTCTGCCCCCCCATCATTCGCCGCCCGACGATGCGCTTCGCATACTGGATCGGCACCTTGCGCACCGCCTGGGTCACGAAGATGACCAGGACGATGCTGGCCAGGATCATCGCGACGTCGTAGATCGCAAACAGCATCGACGACTCTCCCACCTTCACCAACCCGATCGTCTGCCGGAGCTGGGTGGGCAGCCGGGAGACGATGCCCCCGAAGATGAGGAGCGAGACGCCGTTCCCGATCCCGTACTCGGTCATGATCGAGCCCATCCAGGTGAGCACCATGGTCCCCGCCACCAGGGTCGTGACCACCTCGCCGACGACGAGCGGCCGGGCATCCGGCAGCGCCCCGAGGTTCCGGATGAGGAGGGTCTGGCCGATCGCCTGGATCAGCGCGAGGGGCACCGTGAGGTACAGGGTGTACTGCCCGATCCTGCGGCGTCCCGCCTCGCCCTCTTCCCGATGCATCTCCTTCAACCTGGGGAAGACCACCTCCAGGAGGCTGAAGATGATCGACGAGGTGATGTAGGGGAAGACCCCGAGCGCGAACAGCGCGAACCGGGACAGCGCGCCCCCGACGAACAGGTCGATGAACCCGAACACGTTGCCCTGCTGGTTGAACAGGGTCTGCAGGCGCACGACATCCACGCCGGGGACCGGAATGTGGGATCCGAGCCGGAATATCGCCAACATCCCGATCGTGAACAGGAACTTCCGCCGCAGGTCCGGGATCCGGACGATGTTCGCGAGGCCGGGAATCACGCCAGCACCTCGACCTGGCCGCCGGCCGCCTCGATGCGCGCCCGCGCCGCCTTGCTGAACGCGTGCGCCTTGACGGTGAGGGCGTGCGGCACCTCGCCCGACCCGAGGATCTTGATCCGGTCCTCCCGCACGAGGCGCGCCTGCCGGAGGAGAGCCGGGGTGACCTCGCTCCCCGCGGGAAACGCGCCGAGCCGGCCGACGTTCACGACCCCCATTCGGAGCCGGGGGCGGCCTCCCACCATCACGCTGCCGGCGCCGCGGACCCCCCGGCGGTACGGGAGCCGCTTCACCAACGGGAGCTGACCCCCTTCGAACCCCGGACGCGTCTGCCCGCCGGATCTCGCCTTCTGCCCCTTAGCGCCGCGCCCCGCGGTGTTGCCCCTCCCGGAGCCTCCACCGCGGCCCAGGCGGCGCCGGGAACGGCGGGAGCCGCGGGCGGGTTTCAGCTGATCGATTCTAACCACCCGCCACCTCTTCCACGGACACCAGATGGGCGACGTGCCTGA
>VBAO01000258.1 GCA_005883865.1 Candidatus Segetimicrobium genomatis | reverse complement strand
CCCCTGCACGGTTTGCTGGAGGGCGTCCGGCCGCATCCCCAACTGTCCCGCCAGATCGCCCGCCGTCAGGCTCCCCCGCACGAACCGGACGGTGGTGGGCAGGTCGGTCCCGAGGCGCCGGGACAGCGCGATCGACCGGGCGACTTCGAGGAAGGTGAGCCCCTCCCCGCGGAGCGTGCGGACCGTGGTGGGATCGCTCCGGACCCGGCGCGAGACGTCTTGGATCAGCGCCTGCTCGCGCCCGGCGACGATCTGGCCGGCCACCGTCTCGAGCGTCACCGTCGGGACCGTGCCGACCGCGGTGACCCGCAGGCCGCGCTGCTCCCAGATGAGGACCCGCAGGTATCCCAGGTCCACGAGCCTGGCCGGTCCCCCTCCGACCGTCACCGGCTGCCCGGCGCCGGGCCACCCGATCGACCCGGCCGGGGCCTCGAAGAAGGAGATGAGGTTTCCGCCGTTGCTGTAGCGGAGGTGGACGGATTCCAGGCCGCCGAACCGGCTCAACGCCCCGCCGCGGAAGGTGTACCCTTCGGGGAGGACCGGAGGGATCAGCACGGGGAAGCGGACCCTGGCCTGGAGGGCGGCCGGGCTCATCGACCCCGCCTCCGTGGTGAACATCTTGAAGACCCTGGCGCCGCCCGGCAGCCTGAACTGGAAGTAGGCCTCAGGAAGGTTCAGGCTGAAGCTGACGCGTGCGAAGTAGGCGCTCAAGATGACACCGCGGGACGGATCCCGCTCTTCGGTGCGCAGCACGACCCCGGTGGAACGATCCACCCACAACTGGCGCCGCACGCCCTGGCTGATCGGATCGAGGGCGATCACGTACGCCTGCCGGCCGATCACATCCTCGACACCCAGGGCGCTCAGGCGGTAGTTGCGCAGGAGCACGGTGAGGTCCCGATCCTGGACTTGCCCCGCGAGCGCCGGCCCCTCGAACGCCATGTTCAGCCGGGGCTCGTAGTGCCAGGTAACCGTCCCGTCGTCCACGATCAGGCGCCCGGCCAGCCCCTCGGGGGACAGGTATTCGAGCCGCATCGCGGCGGGCCGCTTGTGCGACTCGGCGACCGTGATCGTCTCGGTGCGCCCTCCCCGGAGCACCGTGAGCACCTTCGTCCCCTCGTAGTCGATCACCCGGGGCGCCTCGAGCGCCATCTGGAGGATTCGCCCCGGAGCGACCTGCGAGATCGGCGCGGCCAGGTTGATCTGCGCCGCCGCGAGCACCACGACGGCGGTCGCGACGAGCACGCGGACGATGGGCGCCGCGGTCACGGCGGCGACCCGCCGGCCCTGGAGGGTTCGCCGGCCAGGACCAGGTCCGCATCCCCGACCACGACCCCGAGAAACCCTCGGTCGGCCAAGGGCTCGATGCTCATTCCGAAGGCGTGCTCCCGCACGTACAGGTCCACGCCGATCTCGGCGGCGTGCAGGCGGTCGACGGTCCCCTTGATGACCGGGGTCAGCGCGAGGACGAGGCCCACCGCGAGCGCCGCGGCGGCCCCCCAGGCCACCCGGCGCCGCGGGATGGATCCCGGCCACGGAAGCCGGGCCGCGGGCGGACGCCCGGGTCCGGGCTCACGGACGGTGGACCAGAACTCGACCGGGGGCTCGGCCACCGGGAGCTCGCCCAGCAGCCCTTTCGTGGCCCGGAGGCGCTCGAAGGCCGCCCGGCAGGCGGCGCACTCCAACAGGTGCCCCTGCACCGCGGTCGCTTCTTCCGGCAGCAGTTCGCCGTCCAGGTACGATGACAGCAGGTGCCCCGCACGGTGGTGATTGATCATTCCCCCCACCCCCGCCGCCGGGCTTCCACGTACGGGCGCAACCGCTGCTGGAGGATCTGCCGCGCTCGGTGCAGGCGGGACTTGACCGTCCCCAAGGGCACGCGCAGAATCGTCGCGATCTCCTCGTACGAAAACCCTTCCACGTCGCTCAACACCACCGCGAGCCTGAGGTCCGCGCTGAGCGCCCCCAGCGCGCCCTGGATCGCGCGGTCCAGCCGCTCCTTCTCGAGAACGGCCTCCGGACTGAACGTCAGGTCGGGGAACTCCCGCAGCACCTCTCCCCGGGGAGTCGGCAGCGGGACATCGAGCGACTCGACCCTGACCCGGGGCCGCCTCCGCAGCAGATCGATGTAGAGGTTACTGACGATCCGGTGCAGCCAGCTCTCGAGCGGGATTCCGGGCTCGACGCGCCGCAGCACCCGGTAGACGCGCAGGAACGCCTCCTGCGAAAGGTCCCTGGCGTCCGCCTCGTTGCCGACCATCCGGTAGGCGATGTTGTACACGTGGCGGGCGTACCGGTGGACGATCGTCTCGTACCACGCCACTTCTTCCGGCGTGTACGGCCCCGCCCGCACGGTGCCCGGTTGCGCCATGAGCGCCATCACGGCCGGCCTGCTCATTTCCTTCACAGACGGAGCAGGCCGGCGAAAAGTTCCTCCACGTTCCTAGCGGACGACGACGTTCACGAGTTTCCCGCGAACGACGATCACGTCCTGGACCTGCATCCCGTCGATGAACCGCCGGACTTTCTCGCTCGCGAGCGCCGTCTCCCGAAGGCTCGCCTCGTCCAGGCCTGCCGGCACCTGCACCCGGTCGCGGACGCGCCCGTTGACCTGCAGGACGAGGGTCACCGTGTCCTCGCGGATCGCCTCGGGGTCCCACGCCGGCCAGGCCTGCCGGTGGACGCTGTACGGCTGCCCCATCCGCGCCCAGAGCTCCTCGGCGAGGTGCGGCGCGAACGGGGCCAGCATCAGGACGAGCGTGCGGAGGGCCGGCCCCCACTCACCCGTCCCCGCGGCGCCGATCTCCCGCGACCGCATCAAGGCGTTGGTGCACTCCATCAGCGCCGCGATCGCGGTATTGAACCGGAAGCCCTCCAGGTCCTCCGTGACCCGCTTGAGGGTCTGGTGGATCGCGCGGCGCACCCCGGCAGCGGGTTCCGAAGCGGCCGATCCCTCCGGGGCCGGATCCACCACCAGGTGCCAGACGCGATGGAGGAACCGGTGCACCCCCTCGATCCCCTTCGGGTTCCAGGGGCCCCCGCTGTCCCAGGGCCCGATGAACATCAGGTAGCAGCGGACCGTATCGACCCCCAGGGACCCGACGTAGTCGTCGGGATTGACCACGTTGCCGCGCGACTTGCTCATCCGGTACCCGTCGGGGCCCAGGATGATCCCCTGGTTGAACAGGCGCAGCATGGGCTCGCTGAAACTCACCAGTCCCAATGCTCGATGCCGCCGGTGTATTGGTCGACGGGGAGCCACCGATGTCCCCGCTCGGGGTCGAACGGCCGCGCGGGATCGTGCGGGCTCAGGTACCGGTATTGATACCACGACGAATCGACGAAGGTATCCATCGTATCGGTTTCCCGCTCCGCGGGGCCTCCGCACCGCGGGCACCGGGTGCGCCGGAAGCCCTCGTGCCGCTTGAGCGGCGATTCGCCGGTCGGCAGGAACTCGGCGTCCTCCGGGAGCCGCACCGGCAGGTCCGCGTACGGGACCGGAACCGCGCCGCAGGCCGGGCAGTAGATGATCGGAATCGGCGTGCCCCAGTACCGCTGCCGGCTGATCAGCCAGTCGCGCAGCCGGTAGGTCACGGCGGGGCGGCCCCGGCCGGCCCGCTCGAGCGCCTCCGTCACGCGCGCACGCCCCTCCTCGCTCGGCGTCCCGTCGAACGGCCCGGAGTTGACCATCGTCCCCTCGCCGATATAGGGCTCGGGGAGGGGCTGCCCGTCCCAGCCGGGCGGGGCGATGACCACGGGGATCGGCAGGCGGTACGTCCGGGCGAAGACGAAGTCCCGGGGATCGTGGGCCGGCACCGCGTGGATCGCCCCGGTGCCGTAGCTGAGCAGGACGTAATCCCCGATGTAGACCGGGATCCGCGCGCCGGTCAGCGGATGCCGCGCGTACGCGCCGATCGGGACCCCTGTCTTCTCCCGATCCTCGGCGAGCCGATCGATCTCCGATTGCCGCCGCGTCTGGTGGACGTACGCGGCGACCTCGGCGCGGCGTTCCGGTGCGGTGAGCTTCTCCACCAGGGGGTGCTCCGGGGCGAGCACGAGGAAGGTGGCGCCGAAGAGCGTGTCCGGGCGCGTGGTGAAGACGGTGATCGGATCGCCCTGCTCGCTCGTGTAGACGATCTCGGCGCCCTCGCTCCGGCCGATCCAGTTTCGCTGGAGCGTCTGAACCCGCTCGGGCCACTCCATCTTGCTGAAGTCCAGCAGCTCCTCCGCGTACTTCGTGATTCGGAAGAACCACTGCTCGAGGTCCTTCTTGATCACGGGGGTGCCGCACCGCTCGCAAACCCGCTCCGGCCCCACCACCTGTTCGCGCGCGAGGACCGTGTTGTCGTTGGGGCACCAATCCACCGCGGCCATGGCCCGGTACGCCAGCCCTGCCTCGTAGAACTTCAGGAAGAACCACTGGTTCCACGTATAGTACTCGGGGGCGCAGGTCACCACTTCGCTGGACCAATCGAACATCGCGCCCATCGAGCGCAACTGTCCCCGCATCCGCTCGATGTTCGCCATCGTCCACTTGAAGGGATGGATGCCGTGGTTGATCGCCGCGTTCTCCGCGGGGAGCCCAAACGCGTCGAAGCCGATGGGAAAGAAGACGTTGTGTCCCCGCATTTGGAGGAACCGGGCTTTGGCGTCCGATGCGGTCATCGTGAACCAGTGGCCGATGTGCAGGTCCCCGCTGGGATACGGGTACATCGTCAGGAAATAATACTTGGGCCGGTCGGAGCGGTCCCGGGTCCCATAGAGGCCGTCGGATTCCCACCGGGCCTGCCACCGGGGCTCAATGCCCCTGGGATCGTACGCCTCCCTCATAGGCCTTACTTTAGCACGGTGTGGGCGAGCGAGGAAGGTTACGCTCACCTCCCCCGTCGTCGCCTGTCCCCCGCCTGCTCCCCGATCTTTCAGCGGGGAGAATCTTTCGGCGGGGAGATCTCTCAGCGGGGGG
>VBAO01000257.1:2834-6305 GCA_005883865.1 Candidatus Segetimicrobium genomatis | reverse complement strand
CAGCAGATCTATCGCCTGGCCAACCGCCGGCACAGTCCCCGCGCGGTCCTCCCGGGCGGCCACGGCGCTGAGCGCTCGATTCCTGCCACGGCCCCGCCACTGGGACAACGATTGGCTCTTCCACCCCCGGCCGGCCCGTCGCAGTACCGCGGGGGCCCCGGTAAGAACTTAAATGACGTGACGATACCCCCTTGGGTAAGATTCTTTAATGGCTTGACAGGGGCTGCCGAGGCACCCTATCCGGGCGCGCGTCGCTCGGCCGCCCGCACGATCGCGGCAAACGCCTGCACGTCCAGGCTGGCTCCCCCGACGAGCGCCCCATCGATCTCGGGTTGCTCGAGAAATTCTCGAATGTTCTCGGGCTTGACGCTCCCCCCATACAGGATGCGGACTGCCGCCGCCGCGTCCTTGCCTGGTCCGGCGAGCGTCCTCCGGATCACCCCCGCCACACGATTGGCTTCCGCCCCGGTCGCGGTCTGGCCGGTGCCGATCGCCCAGACCGGCTCGTAGGCGACAACGAGACGCTGGAGGGCGCCGGCCGGAACCTCCTGGAGCGCGGCGCGGACCTGGGACGTGATCACCGCATCGGTGCGACCGGCCTGGCGCTCCTCGAGGCGCTCGCCGACGCACACGATCGGGGTGAGACCGCATTCGATGGCCGCGCGCACCTTTCGTCCGACGGCATCGTCCGTCTCTCCAAAGTACAGGCGCCGCTCCGAGTGGCCGACGATCACAAAGCGGCATCCCACGTCCACGAGCATCGGTCCGCTCACCTCACCGGTATAGGCGCCCTTGGGTTCCCAGTGCATGGTCTGGCCCCCCAGGAGAAAGGGGGTCCCAGCCAGGGCGTGTCCGGCGGCGGAGAGTGCCGTGGCGGGAGGGCAGATCACGACCTCGACCCCGGAACGGGCCCCAAGGGCGGCCTTCACCTCTTCGATCAGGCGCACCGCGGGAGCGATCGTCATGTGCATCTTCCAGTTGGCCGCGATCAGAGGGGTGCGCATGACTAGGCGGCATCCTGGAGCGCGGCCACGCCCGGCAAGACCTTGCCTTCCATGAACTCCAGCGTTGCGCCGCCGCCGGTGCTGACGTGGGTGATCTTGTCCGCGAGGCCGAGCTGCTCGACCGCCGACGCGGTGTCTCCGCCGCCGACGATCGATTCGGCGCAGGATTCCGCCACCGCCTGCGCGATCGCGCGGGTCCCTGCCGCGAACGGGGAGAGCTCGAACACGCCCATCGGGCCGTTCCAGAGAATGGTGCCGGCCGCGGTGATGGGCGCGCCGAACGCCGCGACGGTCCGGGGGCCGATGTCGAGACCCATCCAGCCGTCCGGGATCTCCCGGGCGTCGACCACCCGGACGGGCGCGTCGGAGGCCGGCCGCTGGGCCACGACGACGTCCAGCGGCAGCAGGAGGCGCACGCCCCGGCGGTCCGCCTCGGCCATGAGGTCCCGGGCCAGGCCGAGGCGCTCCTCATCGCACAGCGAACTCCCGATCCTGCCGCCGGCGGCGCGGAGGAACGTGTAGCACATCCCTCCCCCGATCAGCATCGTCTGAGTGAGGCGGAGCAGGTTACGGATCACCCCGATCTTGTCATCCACCTTCTTGCCGCCGAGGATCACCACCAGCGGGCGGGTCGGCGCCTCGAGGACCTTGCCGAGATAGGTAAGTTCGCGCTCCATCAGGAAACCCGCGACGGCGGGCACCAGCGACGGGACGCCCACTGTGCTGGCGTGCGCGCGATGGGCCGTGCCAAAGGCGTCATTGACGTAGAGCTGCACCGGGCGCGCGAGGGCGCGCGCGAACGCCGGATCGTTGGCCTCTTCCCCGGGGTGGAACCGAAGGTTCTCGAGGAGGACGATCTCCCCCGGCCGCATCGCCCCGATGACCGGCTCGACGCTGGGGCCGACGCAGTCATCCAGCTTCCGCACCGGCCGGTGGAGCAACTCTTCCAGCCGGCGGGCGATCGGATCCATCCGGAGGGCATCATCGACCCCTTTCGGACGGCCCAGGTGGGATGCGAGGACCGGCATCGCGCCGTGTTCGCCGAGGTACGCGATCGTGGGCAGGGACGCCGTGATGCGGTGGTCGTCCGTGATCCGCCCCTGGTCGAGCGGGACGTTGAAGTCGACCCGCACAAACACCCGGCGCCCGGCGACCGCGACGTCGCGAACGGTGTTCTTTCTCACAGCCCCCGGCTGGTCATGTACGCCGCGAGGTCCGCCACCCGGCACGAATATCCCCACTCGTTGTCGTACCAGGAGAGCACCTTGACCATATCCCCGACCGCCATCGTCGACAGCGTGTCGATCACCGCGCTGCGGGGGTCGCCCTTGAAATCGGTGGAGACGAGCGGCGCCTCAGAGATGCCGAGATACCCCTTGAGCTCTTCCTGAGACGCCCGCGCGTAGGCCCGGTTGATCTCCTCCGGAGTCGCCGGCCGCTCAAGGGCGACGGTGAGGTCCACGATCGAGACCGTGGGGGTGGGAACCCGCATCGCCAGCCCGTTGAGCTTCCCCTTGAGCTCGGGAAGGACGAGGAAGATCGCCTTCGCCGCTCCCGTGGTGGTCGGAATGATGTTCAGGGCTGCCGCGCGGGCGCGACGCAGATCGCTGTGCACGACGTCCAGGATCACCTGGTCGTTGGTGTAGGAGTGCACGGTGTTCATGAATCCCGCCCGGATCCCAAAGGTCCGGCTGAGCACCATCGCGGTCACGGATAGGCAGTTGGTGGTGCACGACCCGTTGCTGACGACGCGGTGTTTCGCCGGATCGTAGGCGGCGTGATTCACGCCCATGTTCACCGTCACGTCCTCGCCGGTCGCCGGCGCGCTGATGACCACGCGCTTGGCGCCCCCCTCGAGGTGTCCGGCCGCTTTCTTGGCGTCCGTGAACCGTCCCGTCGATTCGACCACGAGCTCGACCCCGTGATCCCGCCACGGCAGCCTGGCGGGATCGCGCTCGGAGAGGACGTCGATGCGGCGCCCGTTGATGACGATCCGCCCATCCTGAGCCTCGACGGACCCGTGAAACCTGCCGTAGGTGCTGTCGTATTGGAACAAATGCGCGTTCGTCCGGACATCGGTCAGGTCGTTCACGGCGACCACCTCCAGCGACGGCTGCCGTTCCAGGATCGCTCTGACCACCTGCCGGCCGATCCGGCCAAACCCGTTGATCCCGATCCGTGCCATATGCGGCCCCCTTCTCGTGTTCCTTTACCCGAGGCGCCCCTCTTCCGCTACAGAGGGCGCGACCCGGATCACCCCCCACTGTAAGGATCCGACCCCCCCGAGCGATCGCAGGGGGGCGGCCACAGTCACCGACTGCGCGGCAGGGCCGACCTCAATGACCGACCCGACCGCTTTGAGCCACCCGCCGCGGTCTGCCAGCCCCACGAGCAGATGCCGCAGCTCTGCGCCGGGGATCTCCGCAAGCATCCTGGGCTGAGGAACCTCCCGCCCCTCGTATACGGG
>VBAO01000257.1:0-2740 GCA_005883865.1 Candidatus Segetimicrobium genomatis | reverse complement strand
GCACGGTGATCCCGCGCGGTAACCCAGCCAGGATCGGCTCCACCTCCCCCCCGCGTTGGAGCGCCACGACATGGCGCGGTTCGATCCGGCGGATCTTATGCACCTTCGCCGCGACCGCGGCATCACCCTCGACCCAGCCGGTGGTGTCCACCACGATGACCTGGGCCTCCCGCTCCCGGGCACGCGCGACCAACCGGACCGTCCCCTCGACCAGATGGCGGGACACAAGCTGGGGAGAGGTATCCCCGACGAAGAAAGCCGCGGTCGCGCCCCATTCGTCCATCCGCCTCGCGGGGTGCCGCGGCACGGCCAGGCCTACCGTTGTCGGAGGTCCGATCTCGGATTGCCCGGGGTCGGCATCCACCACCGCCGCGCGGCGTCGGGCCCGCACGGCCCAACTCGCCATCGCGGTCGCGAGGGTCGTCTTCCCGGCGTCGACCGGGCCGAGCATGATGACGACTCCGGGATCGTCCAGAATCGCCTCGACCGTCCGCCGCCACAGATCCACGTCTCGCGCCCCGCGACCGCGGGGCACCCGGAGCCGGCGGGGCTACCCGGGGGATGTCGCCTTCGCTTCCAGTTTCTTCTTGATCCGCTTCAGCCGGAAGACGTCCTCGCGCGCCCGCTGCTCCAGGACGTCGCGGATGTAGCGGATCTCACCCCGGACGCGCGGGATCACCACCTGTTCGAGCGCATTCACGCGCCGGGTGGTCTTCTTGATCTCCTCGCCGATCTTGCGAAGGGTCACCTCCGTGCTGGCCACTTCCAGGATGGCCCCGACCACCTCTTCGAAGCGGTCGGCGCTCTCGACCGTGCGGGCGGTGACGGCCACCGGATCCTGGCCGCGGGCGAGGATCGTGCGGCGCACCTCGTTGGTCGTGATCGTGGGGATGCGGGTCCCCCAGATGTTCCTGGTCTCGATCTCGACCTCGAGACGGCGCCGGTCGGCCAGCGCGGCGGCCTCGAGCACCTCCCGCCCCTCCACCGCCTTGGCGAGGCTGAGGAGCGTGTACGCTTCCTCGGCCGACTTGGTCAGCCGTTCCCGCGCGGCGAGCGCGCGCCGCACGATATTGAAGAAATCGGCCACGAGCGCATCGCGCTTGCGCTTCAGGAGATCCACGCCCTGCTGCGCCAGCTTGACCTGGTTCTGGCGCAGGAGGAGGTTCATGCGGGTGGGGCTGATCGTCTCAGCCATGCGTGGTGGTCCTCGTCATCCCGATCCGCGGGGCCGCCGCTACGCCGGGATCTCCCCCGGCCTGTACATCCGCTCCATCTGCTCGCCGAAGTAATACTTGTCGACGTGGTCGCGGCTGATGCGGGTGAGCGCGCCCTTGGGGAACATCGACAGGAGCTTCCATCCGAGGGTCAGGGCGTCCTGGATCGAGCGGTCGGCCGACCCTTGCGCGATGAAGTCCTTCTCGAACGCATCCGCGAAGCGGAGGTAGAGGCGGTCGTTCTCGGTCAGGGCTTCTTCGCCGATGATCGCGACGAGGCGCCTGAGATCCAATCCCTGCGCGTAGGCCGAGTAGAGCTGGTCGGCCACCTGCCGGTGGTCCTCCCGCGTGCGGCCCTTGCCGATGCCGTTGTTCATGAGGCGCGACAGGCTGGGAAGCGGGTTGATGGGTGGGTAGATGCCCAGGCGGTGGAGGGTCCGGCTCAGGACCAGCTGCCCTTCGGTGATGTAGCCGGTGAGGTCCGCGATCGGGTGCGTGATGTCGTCGTCCGGCATCGTCAGGATGGGAAACTGGGTGATCGTCCCCTTCTTCCCCTTGATCCGGCCGGCGCGCTCTTAGATGCTGGCCAGGTCGGTGTACATGTACCCCGGATAACCGCGGCGTCCCGGGATCTCCTCGCGGGCCGCGCCGATCTCCCGAAGTGCTTCGCAGTTGGAGACCACGAGCCCGCTTTCGATCAGGAATTTGTGCGTCCCCTCGACGGTGAAATCATAGACAAAACCGTCCAGGTCATGCTCCTCAATCGACTTGATCGAGTCCAGCACGTACTCGCCAGACAGGAGTCGATCGAGTTCCGCCAGGGCCCGCCGCCCGGGGCCCGCAACGGTGCGGATTCGATCGCGGAGCGTCCGCATCGCCTCGACCGACGTTCTCCGGGCTCCCGACTCTAGCATTGAGAGCGTGCTGGAGGGCCCTACCACATGCGCGTTGACGCCTGCCTCATGCCTGGCCGTCCGCAAGAGGGCTGATGCGACCAGAGGGGGACGTGCGTATCGCGTGGAGGGGGCCGACCGGCCGCGGATCCGCTCCAGCCGGTCGTGCTTCGCGGGGTGAGCCGTGCCGACCAGGCGGCTGAATTCGGACAGCTGAGCGACACCCTCCACCACCACATCGTATAAGCGACATTGGCCGACCAACCTCGACCGCACGGCGGCCACCAAGCCGAGCCTCCTCAGGAGCTGCCGGAGGCGGTTGGCCCGGGCCCGGACGACGGTGGTGGAGAACATCATGTTCTTTTCAGCATGCACGGACCCATCCCCATCGAAGTACCCGCGGAGGAATGCGGCGACCAGCCGGTCGCTCAATCGCATCACCGGGGCAAAATCCTCATGGAGGCCGAGTGTCTTCGCCATCGCCACGAGCGGCAGGCTATTGACCCGCAGCATCGTCACCCCGTCTTCGTTCCTCGAGCGGTGAAGGGGGAGACCTGGGAATACCTCCTCGGCCAGCCGCTCGAACGCCGCGAGCAAAGCCGGTTCGGTGTTGGAGAACATCACGTAGTAGAC
>VBAO01000292.1 GCA_005883865.1 Candidatus Segetimicrobium genomatis | reverse complement strand
CGTCGGGACGGCGGGGATGCACGTGGAGTTCCGCGGCGCCCGCCGCCACGGCGCCCCGAGCCGCGGCCGCGAGTTCCTGGGGCGAGGCCGGCATCGCCTCGTGCTCATCGGACCCCCTCGAGCCATTGAGGCAGGCCTGCACGAGGACGGCGGAGCGCACCGCCGGGGCCTACGTCTTTCCGCTCTCATAGAGCCACCGGGCGACCAGCGCCTCGGTGTCTCCGCCGAACGACTCCCGCGATCCCTCCGCGAGGATCGTGCCGGTCCGCATCACGTACACGTAGTCGGCGATCTCGAGCGCCCGCTTGATGTTCTGGTCCACCAGCAGGACGGCCTTGCCCTGCCCCGCGATCTCCGTGATGATCCCGTAGATCTGCGCGGCGACCCGCGGCTCGATGCCCGCCGTCGGCTCGTCGATCAGGAAGACCGCGGGGTCGTGCATCAGGCTGCGCGCGATCTCGAGTTGCCGCTGCTGGCCTCCGCTCAGCGTGCCCGCGGGGTGCCGCCGTTTCTCGCGCAGGACGGGAAACTGATCGCACGCCCGCTGGACGAGCGCGTCGACCCGGCTGCGGTGAGCCTTGTACTGCCAGGCGCCCAGGCGCAGATTCACTTCCACCGAGAGATAGGGGAAGACGCTCGGGCGCTGCGGGAGATAGGCGACCCCGTGCCGCCCCATCTCGTGCGGCGGTGTGCCGTTGAACGACCGGCCGTCGAGGAGGACCTCGCCTTCCCACGCAGGCAGGAACCCGAACAGCACCTTCAAGAGCGTCGACTTCCCGGTGCCGTTCGGCCCGAGCACGCAGCGGATCTGGCCCCGGACCGCCTCCACCGAGACCCCCTGCACGATGCTGATCCCCGGAAGGTACCCCGCCACGAGCTTCCGCGCGGCCAGGGCGGGCGCCGTCCCGTCCACCTGGGTCGCCATGCTAGAGCCCGGAGTACGCGGCGAGCACGGTCTGGTCGCTCCGGACCGCCGCCGGCAGGCCGTCGGCGATCTTCTGCCCCCGGGCCAGCACGACCAGCCGCCGCGCGATTTTCAAGATCGATTCCATGTCGTGGTCGACGACGACGAAGGTCCGCCCCGATCGATGGAGGTCCTGAATGCGCTGGATCAGATCGTCTCGCAGGTGGGGATGGATGCCGGCGAAGGGCTCATCGAGGAATAGAATGGCGGGCTCCAGCATCAACGCGCGCCCGAGCTCGAGGAGCTTCTGCTGCCCCCCCGAGAGGCTCCTGGCACTCAGGTCTTGGAGGTGGGCGAGGTTCAAGAACTCGAGGTAGGTGCGCGCGCGCCTCGCGACCCCTGTCCGGGTCGATCTCGGACGCGTCAGCCCGGGCACCAGCATGTTCTCGAGCACCGTCATCCGGCCGAACAACTGGGAGAGCTGAAATGTCCGCGCCACGCCGAGCGCCGCGAAACCGTGCGCCGCCAAGCCGTTCACGCGCCGGCCGCGCAGGAAGATCTCTCCGGTGTCGGGCAGGAGGTGTCCGGTCAGCAAATTGATGAGCGTCGTCTTGCCCGATCCGTTCGGCCCGATCAAACCGATCAGGTCGCCTTCGGCCACGGAGAAATCCACCGCGTCCACCGCCGTGATGCCCCCGAATCGCTTCTGGAGCGTCTCCCCATGCACGATCATCCCCTCGGGGCTCATACGCGGGACCCTTCCCGCTCGACGCCGCGGGGGGCCGGCGGCGTGGGGCGCATGTCGCCCAGGCGGATGAACTGCTGCCAGACAGGCGTCAACAGGCCGTTGCGCGCAAACCGCATCGTCACGAGCAAGAGCAGCCCGAACAGGACCCAGCGCCACTGCGTGAAGCGAAGGTATTCCAGCAGCGCCTCCACCGCGAGCGCGCCCCCGACCGCGGTTGGGAGGGCTTCCATGCCCCCGATCACGGTCATCACGACCACGATGGCCATCAGGTCCAACGACCCGAGGCTGGGGGTGAGGACGCCGATGTAGTGCGCGTAGAATCCTCCGGCGAGCCCGGCGAACCCGCTGGCCACCGCAAACGCCAGGATCCGAAAGTGGGCGACCCGGACCCCGCAGGCGGCGGCCGCCTGCTCGTCCTCGCGGATCGCCCGGAAGAAGAGGCCCCAGCGGGAGTGCACCATGATCCCCAGGACGGCCAGCGAGGCGGCCAGGAGTCCGAAGGCGGTGTAGAAGTACGGCAGCCGGGACACGCTCTCGAACAAGGGGGTCGTGTGCAGCCCGGCCATCCCGGCGGTCACCTGGTCCTCGGTCGAAAACGTGATCCGCACGATCTCCGAGAACGCCAGCGTGAAGATCGCAAGATACGGACCGCTCATGCGGAGGCAGACCCATCCGATGACGCCGCCGACGGCGAAGCACAGCGCCACGCCCGCCGCCATGCCGAGGGGGATCGGGATCCCGGTCCCGAGGACGAGCAGGGCGGACGCGTAGCCCCCGATCGATGCAAACGCCATATGGCCGAGCGAGAACAGCCCCGTGTATCCCGCCAGGAGCGACCAACTCGCGGTGAGGATCGCATAGAACATCGCGATGATGGCGACGTGCAGCCAGTACGAGTTGAGCCCGCGCGCGTACACCAGCGCCGCGACCGCGGCGACGAGGAGGACGTAGACGTGGAGCCGGCGCACGTGATTACTCCATCCGCACGTGGCGGCGGCCGAACAACCCCGTGGGCTTGACGATGAGCACGATCATCAACACCAGCACGCCGAACGCGTTCGTGTAGGACAGCGCGCGGGTCGGGTCGGGGAAGTAGGCCGTGAACAGGTTCTCCG
>VBAO01000291.1 GCA_005883865.1 Candidatus Segetimicrobium genomatis | reverse complement strand
GGACAGCCGCCGCTCTGGTTCCGCGGGGTGAAGAGAATGGCGAATCCGTCCTGCCCGCCGGGCTGGGGCCAGTTGTACTCGAAGATGTTCCCGTCCACGAGGACGCGTCGGGCGTTCTTCAGTTCGAAGAGGTTCTTGACCCCCCAGTGGACTCCCACGTAGGTGGGGTCCCCGACTCTCCACGACAGGGGTTTCGCGAAGTGGTTGCCCCGAATCTCGATGTCGGCGGAGACCAGGTTCGAGACCGAGGGGTCCTGGCCGCCGAAGAAGAGGTTCTGGCTGGCCGCTGCCAGATAGTTGTTCACGATCTTGTAGGGTCCCCAGCCGTTCCACCCATGAATCGCATAGGACTCGGTGGTATCATCGGGCGATTTGAAGTCTGTGAAGTACGAGTCGATGACGGCGGTGGACGTGGAGTTCATCTCGATGCCCTGGCGGCTTCCCGCGGAGGGGTCGCCGTGGATGTAGCAGCGGTCGAAGATGAAATCGTGGGTGCCGTTATCCAGTGTGACCATCGCCCAGACGTAGGCCCCGGACGTGGGGCGCATTTCGATCCCGATGAACCGGAAGTGGTGCGCGCCCGATGCCGTCTGAATCGCGCTCCCACCCGACCCGCCGACCACGAGCTTGGGCATGAGGGGCGCGTACGAGGGGTCGATCCGGTTGCCGGGCGGGGGGAGGGCGCTGTCGGGGGTGCTCGTCCGCACGATGATCCACCCGGTTCCGGCCTTCGGGGGGAGCGTAAACGGCCCGGTGTACGTCGCGCCGGCCTGGAGCGTGATCACATCGCCCGAGTTGGCCGCATTGAGCGCGGCCTGGAAATCCCCGCCGGCCGGGACGGTGATGGTCTGTCCGGAGGGGGGCGTGTAGGTCGTGTTGAGGTATACCTGAGGAGGGGCCGGAAGGACGGCCGCCTGAGCGACGGATGGCGCGGGAAGCAGCGGGGTCGCCACCCCCGTGATGATCACGAGAAGCCAAGTGATGCAGGTACGGACGCGGGCCCTGGAGGACATGGGGTCTCACTCCTTTGGGGAAGACTCCAATGTCCCGGTATCTCGAGAGCCTCGCTTCCTTCGGTAGCGCAGCCAGCCACGGCATGTGGCTCTGTCGCTTTGCGTCCCCGGATTACTCCGGGTTTGCCCTTTCGGGAAGGAGTCTTCGCCTCCGAACGGGCTTTCAGGAGCAACCCGAGGGTGCCCGGGTCATCTCCTCATGCCTGTTCGGTTGTCTACTGACTCGCCTGATTCCCATTTCCGGTTCGCGACACGACAAAAAAGCGCGCATTTTCCCGCGCGATGCGATCGCCGTCGCATAAACTGCAACCTCACTGACAATCATTCATGGATTAACGAAAGCACCAGTGCAGTATCGCCAGAGCCAGCACTTTTGTGGCCACGATCACGTTGTCGACCGGCACGTACTCGTTCATCGCGTGCATCTGCGCGGTGCTCCCCGGCCCAAAGATGACGGTCGGGGTCGACCCGTACCGGATGAGAAAGCGGGTATCCGCCGCCCCCTTCCGGCCGCTGAGGACGGGCGGCCTGCCGAGGACCTGCCCGAACGCCTCCTGGACCGTCCGCACGATCGGATGGTCCACCGGGATCTCGGCGCCGGCCGCCGCCATGCCGTCGAAGGCGACCTCCGGCGGGTGCTGCCTCATCCAGGGGTCTTCCGTCGCGACCTTGCGGATATGCTCAACCAATTGCGCCCTGGCCCCCTCGAGATCCTCGTAGGGCATGAGCCCCATGCTTCCCCTGAGGAGGGCCTCCTCCGGGGTGGCACTGGGAAAGCTGCCCGCGTTGAACATGGTGACCGCGCAGGGGAGCGCGCCTCGGTTGTCGGGAAACAGCGGATGGGTGAGGGTCTGGATGCGCACCTGCTCGAGTTCATCGACGGCGCGAACGATCTTGATCCCCAACTCGATGGCGCTGATGGATTCCCACCGGGCGGCGATCCCCGCCGGCTTGCCCCGGACCCTGATCGTGAACCATAGCCGGCCGATGCAGGCCGGCATGACCTCGAGATCGCTCGTCTCGCAACAAATCCCCGCATCCGCCTTGTAGCCCCGGGCCACGCACGCGAGCGTTCCCAGCCCCGACCGCTCCTCGTCCACGACGTACTCGAGGAAGACGTCGCCCTGGGGGGTGAGTCCGAGCTCGAGCAGCGTGCCGGCCGCCATCGTCATCGCGGCCAATCCGGCCTTCATGTCGGAGGATCCACGGCCGTAGATGTTGCCCTCCCTCACCGCACCCGAAAACGGCCCGTCCTTCCACTGATCCGCGGGCTCGGTGACGACGGTGTCGACGTGTCCGTTGAGCACGAGCGACCGGCCGCCGCCGGTCCCGCGAAGGACGCCGACGACGTTCGGGCGGCCCGAAAAGGGCAGGTCGGGGAGTTGAAAGGCCGGATGGCCCCTGAGCGACTCCACATCCGGCGGGAATTGATCCACGGTCAGGCCCATGGTCGTGAGCGTGTCGGCGATGAAGCGTTGGACCTCCCCTTCCTTGCCGCGCACGCTGTCCAGCTGAATCAGCCTCTGGAGAAAGCCCACGATCCGCTCGCGCCGCGCATCGATGGCCTCGAGGACCCGCCGGTCCGCCTGCGACGTCATGAGCCCAGGAAGATGCGGTCGGGGTCCAGCGTTCGAAGGATCTCCAGTTCCTCGCCGGCGGGGGGCGGGAGCTCGGGAGGGGCCTGGGGGAACTCCAGGTCGAATCCCGTGTGGTCGCGCACGTGCTGGGCGTCCACCCGCGCCTGAAGGGCGTCCACCCGCATGCGCTTGGTCTCCGGGTGAAAGCTCATCAGGGCGAGATCGGTGATGACTCGCGTGGGCGCGCCGAAGAGGAGCCCGGCCCCACCGCGGGACGTTCCACCGGCGAGATGGCCTGGGCTCGTGATGAAGTCCAGGTGCTCGACGAAGCGGCGGCGCTCGTGGGTGGTGACGATGAACACCTCCCGGCAGTGCGAGATGATATCGCAGGCGCCCCCGCTCCCCGGCAGGCGGACCCGGGGCCGGTCGACGGGGCCGATCAGGGTGGTGTTGATGTTGCCGTACGGGTCGATCTGGGCGCCCCCGAGAAACCCGTAATCGAAGTACCCTCGCTGCGC
>VBAO01000290.1 GCA_005883865.1 Candidatus Segetimicrobium genomatis | reverse complement strand
CACGCTCGTATAGTCGAACTCGATCCCCTGCCCGATCCGGATCGGGCCGGAGCCGAGCACGAGGACGCGCTCCCCTCCGCCGCTGGGCCCCTCGTCTTCCTGCGCGTACGTCGAGTAGAAGTACGGGGTCATCGCGGGAAACTCGCCGGCGCAGGTGTCCACGATCTTGTACACGGGCCGGATCCCCGCCCGGGACCGGGCCTGCCGCACCGCCTCCGCGGTCGTTTCCCAGAGCGAGGCGATCGCCGTGTCGGCGAACCCCACCGCCTTCGCCGCGCGCAGGATCTCCTCGTCGCGGCGGGCCCGCAGGCTCGTCTCCATCGCCACGATCTCCGCGATTTTATGGATGAAGAACTGGTCGATCCCGGAGAGGTCGGCGATCTCCTGGGGCAGCATCCCGCGGCGGAGGCCCTCCGCGACCGCGAGCAGGCGCTCGTCGCAGGCCTCGGCGATCCGCCGCCGGACGTCCTCCTGCGACCACGCGCAGCCGGGCGGAAGGCCGAGGCCGTCGGTCCCGAGATCCAGCGACCGCAGGGCCTTGAGCAGGGCCTCTTCGACCGAGCGCCCGATCGCCATGGTCTCGCCGGTCGCCTGCATCTGGGTTCCGAGCCTGCGGTCGACGCCCGTGAACTTGTCGAACGGCCACCGGGGGATCTTCATCACCACGTAATCCAGGGCCGGCTCAAAGCTGGCGCACGTCTTTCCGGTCACCGCATTGGGGATCTCTTCCAGCGTCCGCCCCAGCGCGATCTTCGCCGCCACGCGGGCGATGGGGTAGCCGGTCGCCTTGCTGGCCAGGGCGCTCGATCGGCTCACCCGCGGGTTGACCTCGATCACGTAGTACCGGGCGCTGTGTGGATCGAGGGCGAACTGGATGTTGCACCCTCCCTCGATCCCGAGCCCGCGGATGATCCGCACGCTCGCGCTGCGGAGCATCTGGTACTCCCGATCGCTCAGCGTCTGGCTGGGCGCGATGACGACGCTGTCGCCCGTGTGCACCCCCATCGGATCCAGGTTCTCCATGTTGCAGACGGTGATGCAGGTGTCCACGCCGTCCCGCATCACCTCGTACTCGATCTCCTTCCACCCGGCGAGCGACCGCTCCACCAGGACCTGGCCGATCCGGCTCGCTCCGAGTCCCGCCGACGCGATCTGCGCGAGGGAATGCCGGTCGCGGGCGATCCCCCCGCCGGTCCCGCCCAGCGTATACGCCGGACGGATCACCACGGGGTACCCGATGGCGTGCGCGTGGGCGCCGGCCTCTTCCACCGACCGGGCGATCGCGCTCTCCGGGACCGGCTCCCCGAGCTGGGTCATGGCCTCCCGGAACAACTCGCGGTCCTCCGCCCGGCGGATCGCGTCGAGGGGGGTGCCCAAGAGGCGGACCCCAAGCCGATCGAGGGCGCCGGACTCCGCGAGAGCGACCGCGAGGTTGAGGCCGGTCTGCCCGCCCATCGTGGCGAGGATCCCCTGCGGGCGCTCCCGCTCGAGGATGCGCGTGAGGAACTCGACCGTCAGCGGCTCGATGTACACCCGGTCGGCCGTCTCGACGTCGGTCATGATCGTGGCGGGGTTGCTGTTGACCAGCACCACCTCCACGCCTTCCTCGGAGAGCGACCGGCAGGCCTGGCTGCCGGAGTAATCGAACTCGGCGGCCTGGCCGATGATGATCGGCCCGGAGCCGATCACGAGGACCTTGCGGATCTCAGCGGCGGGCAAGGGCTTCGCGGGGTGGCGCGCCGATCATGGACATCCACTGCTCGAACAGATAGGCGGAATCGAGCGGCCCGGGGCGGCCTTCGGGATGGTACTGGACCGACATGATCGGAAGATGCCGGTGCCGCAATCCCTCCACGGTGCCGTCGTTGAGGTTGCGGTGGGTGACGATGACCTCCCCCTCCGGGCCGAGCGACGCTTCGTCCACGGCGTAGCCGTGGTTCTGGGTGGTTACGCACACGCGGCCCCGCTCCAGATCCTTCACCGGGTGATTGCTGCCCCGGTGCCCGTACGGGAGCTTGAACGTTTCGGCCCCCGCGGCCCGGCCGATGATCTGGTGCCCGAGGCAGATGCCGAAGATCGGGAGCCGCCCCCACAGGCGCTGCACCTGGGCGACCTGGTGCGAGAGGATCTTGGGATCCCCCGGCCCCGGGGAGAGCACCAGGCCGGCCGGGCTCAGGCCCAGGATCTCCTCGGCGGTGCTGCGGTGGGGCAGCACCCAGGTGTCGCATCCCCTCTGGTGCAGGTTCTCGACGATCCCCCACTTCACCCCGCAGTCGAGCACCGCCACCCGGGGACCGGGACCCGGATGGTGCCGGGGCTCCGGAGCGGAGACCTGACCGACGAGATCGAGCGTCCCGATCTCCGGGAGCGCCCGGGCGCGGGCGATGAGGTCGGCGTCGGAGACCTCCTCGGTCGAGATGACCCCCCGCTGGAGGCCGTGGGTCCGGAGATGCCGGACCAGGCGCCGCGTGTCCACCCCCCCGATCCCGACCACGTTCCACTGGACGAGGAACGCGCTGAGGCTCGTCTCGGACCGCCAGTGGTGGGGCCGGCCCGCCGCCTCGCTGACGATGAACCCCTCCACGTGCGGCCGGTAGGACTCCCACCCCTCCCCGCTGATGCCGTAGTTGCCGATCAGCGGGTAGGCCATCGTGACGATCTGTCCCCGGTACGATGGATCCGAGAGGACTTCCTGGTAGCCCGTCATCGCGGTGGTGAACACGACCTCGCCGCCGGTCCATCCCGGCGCCCCGATCGACCGGCCGGTCAGCACCAGACCGTCCTCCAAGGCTATCCTGGCCTGCACGCCCCCCACCCCCGAGCGGAGATACGCATAATTATACCTATTTTATTCATAAACATGCAAGTAAGGGCGGCCGCCGCCGGAGGGCGGGGAGGCCCGGGCGGCCGCCCGAGGCCCGCGGGCGGACCATAAAAAAAAGGAGCCCTCGTCGGGCTCGCCCACGCTCGCAGAACTCCGATTCCCGCGCACCATCGATCCCTCCCGGAGATCGTTAATGGTCCGCCTCCACCCCCATTCTACCGGGCTGGAGGAAAAATGACAACCCAAGACCTCCCCTGTCAGCAACCATGGTAACCGCCACCACCTCGCGGTCGGAATCGGGTGAACACAGGTCGCCTCCCGAGGGAAATCCTTTAGGTGCGTTTTCCGGGGAACAGGCTTCGAGCGTCTCCTCTCCCGCGTGACCGTCCGCGGGACTCCGCCCCTCAACCGACGGCGAAAGTGTGTACGCACCACCCGGGAGGGGCGTCGGAGGAAGGCTCAGGGCCTGCTTGGCGCCTCGAGGAGGGGTGCTGGGCCGCTGACACAGCCGGAGGCCCATGGCCGCCGGTCCTCCGGGAGCCGGCTGACCGGCGGCCCTCAAGCGGCGCCTCGATCGCGCCCCCACGTGGCACAGGGCGGCCCCGGGGCGTCGCGGTTTGAAGGGTTTTCCCTGATGCTGCGTCCGGCTTTCACCCGATTCCGGCGAAAGTCTTTACGATATTATCATCACGCCAGACGCCATGAGAC
>VBAO01000289.1 GCA_005883865.1 Candidatus Segetimicrobium genomatis | reverse complement strand
CGGCGGGCTCGGCAGCGTGTGGGGGCCCGTGGTGGGCGGCGCGGTGTTCTACGGCGTCCAGGACTACTTGGAGACGAGGTACCCGACCTTTCACCTGTTCGTCTACGGAGCGCTGCTGATCGTGATCCTTCTGTTCGAGCCGAAGGGGTTGGTGGGGCTGGCGGGGAGGCTGGGTCGGGCCCGACCGCGGGCCCCCGCGGCCGGGGGGGATCCCTCATGACCGCGCTCAGGCTCGACGGCGTGACGAAGCGATTTGGCGGGCTCCTCGCGGTCCAGGACATCACGGTGGAGATCGCCCCGGGACAGATCACCGGTTTGATCGGGCCCAACGGGGCCGGGAAGACCACGTTGTTCCGCGTCATCAACGGCAGCATGCCCCCGACGGCGGGCCACGTCATGTTCGGGGACCTGGAGATCACCGGCCGGAGCCCCCACGCGATCTGCCGGCTCGGAATCTGTCTCACTCACCAGATCGTGCGCCCCTTCCTCGACCTCACGGTCCTGGAAAACGTGACGGTGCCCGCCGCGTTTGGGCGGGGCGCCAGGGCGGCGGGCCCCGCGCGCGCGGAGGCTGAGGAGGTCCTGGAGTTCACCGGGTTGTCCGCCCGCCGCAGCGTCGCGGCGTCCGTCCTCACCCTCGCGGAGCGCAAACGGCTGGAGATCGCCCGGGCGCTGGCCACCCGGCCCGCCGTGCTGCTCCTGGACGAGGTCCTGGCGGGGCTCAACCCGGCCGAATCCGAGCGCGCCGTGGGCCTCGTCCGGCAGATCAGGGCCCGCGGCGTGACCATCGTCATGATCGAGCATGTCATGCGGGCGGTGATGGCGCTGTCGGATCGCGTGCTCGTCCTGAACTACGGCCGGCTCATCGCCGACGGGCCTCCCGCCGACGTGGCCAACCGTCCCCAGGTCATCGAGGCGTACCTGGGACCGCGGATCGAGGGCTGACCCGGTGGGCGCGCTGCTCGAGGTCGCCGCCATCGTCGCCGCCTACGGCGAGGTGCGCGCCCTGTGGGATGTGTCGCTCAGGGTCGATGAAGGCGAGGTCGTGACCCTGCTCGGCGCGAACGGCGCCGGGAAGACCACCACGATGCGCGTGCTGTCGGGATTGCTGCGGCCCCTCGCCGGCAGCGTGACGTTTGCGGGCGAGCGCATCTACCGGCTCGCGCCTCCGCGCATCGTGCAGGCCGGCCTGATCCAGATCCCGGAAGGGCGGCGGCTGTGGCCGCGCATGACCGTGCTCGAAAACCTCGAGTTGGGGGCGTACGCTCCGCATCTGCGCGCCCGGCGGCGCGAGACGCAGGACTGGGTATTCTCGCTCTTCCCCCGCCTCGCCGAGCGGCGCAGGCAGCTGGCCGGCACGCTCTCCGGGGGCGAGCAGCAGATGCTGGCGATCGGACGGGGGCTCATGAGCCGGCCCCGCCTCCTCATGCTGGACGAGCCGTCGCTGGGACTGGCCCCGATCCTCGTCCGCGAGGTCTTCAATATCATCAGCCAGATCAACGCCCGCGGGGTCACCGTGCTGCTCGTCGAGCAGAACGTGCGGCAGGCGCTCGAGATCGCGCACCGGGGCTACGTGCTGGAAACCGGCCGGGTCGTCCGGTCGGGCTCGGCGCGAGACCTGCTGGAGGATCCCGAGATCAAGCGGGCCTATCTAGGGCTCTAGATCGCCGCCGCCCGGCGCTCAGGGCGCTCCGCAGAGGATCACCATCAGGTCGTTGACGTTCGTGTTCGTCGGGCCGATGCGAATCAAGTCTCCGATCGCGTCGAGGAGCGGGTAGGCGTTGTTGTCCGCCAGATGCTGGGCCGGCTCCAACCCGCGCGCGCGGGCCCGGGCCAGGGTGGTGCCGTCGGCGACCGCCCCGGCCGCATCGGTCGGGCCATCCACCCCATCCGTGGCGAAGCTGACGACCAACGTCTCCGGGAGCCCGGCGAGCGGTCGCGCCGCGCCGAGCGCGACCTCCTGGTTCCGCCCGCCGCGCCCCGGCCCGGTCACCGTCACCGTCGTCTCGCCCCCGCAGACGATGCACGCGGGGCGGGGGACGGGATGGCCGGTCCCCGCGATCTCGCGCGCGATCCCGGCGAGCGCCCGGCCCACCTCTCGGGCCTCGCCTTCTATATAGGTGGAGAGCAGGAGCGCGTGAA
>VBAO01000288.1 GCA_005883865.1 Candidatus Segetimicrobium genomatis | reverse complement strand
ATCGACCTTACAGCTGGCGCTTGAAGAACCCCAGCATGTCGCCCCAGGCGACCTTGGCCTGCTCGGGGTTGTAGCGCTCGGGATTCGCGTCGTTGTTGAACGCGTGCTGCGCGTTCGGGTAGATCTTGTGCTCGAAGGGCTTGCCCCCTGACGCCATCTCCCGGACGATCGCGTCGATGCCGGCGTTGATGCGCTGGTCGAGCGCGCCGTAGATGGCGAACACCGGCGCCCGGATGTTCGCCACCCCCGACGGAGGGTTCGGCCCGTACCACGGCACGGCCGCGCGGAGGCGGGTCCCCGCCTGGGTCGTTACCCGCCACGTGTAGCCGCCGCCCATGCACCAGCCGGTCACGCCGAGCCGCGCGCGGTCGACGGCCGGCTGCCCGGCCAGCCAGTCGAGCGCGGCGATAAGATCGCGCGTGTTCTGGTCCGGGTCGGCCTGCCCGAGGGCGGTGATCGCGTCGCTCTGCTCGGGAAACGCCGCGGTCCCTCCCCTGCGGGAGAGCAGGTCCGGCGCGAGCACGACGTAGCCGGCGGTCGCGAGGCGGCGCGCGCAATCCCGGATGTGGGGGACCAGCCCGCGGTTCTCGTGGAGCGCCATGATCCCCGGATGGCGGCCGGCGCCGTCCGGCCGGGCGAGGTAGGCGATGAGCTCGGCGCCGGAGACGGGGATGCGGACGTCCTCCGTGTGCAGCCCCGCGCCGCCGCAGATCGGGACGAAGGCCGGCGGGCGGCGGTGGGCCGGCTCCGGCCGGGCGGGCACCGTCGCCAGCAGGCGCGCGGCGGCGTCGCGCCCAAGGATCCCGTCCACGCGGCGCTCGAGGTCCCGGCGGCCGAGGTGGCCGTCCTCGTACTCCTCGATGAACTCGGCCACCAGGTACTCCTGGATGTCGTTCATGCGCCACCTCCTGGAGGAGCCTCGCCGAGTTGAGAGATTCGAGGCGGCGGGCAGGCAGGCCTCCGATTCCGGCGAAAGACCATCGGGAGATGGGCATGGGATCGCGGATCGACGCGCACGAGAAGGCCACGGGCCGGACGGCGTACGCCGCCGACATCGCCCTGCCGGGCCTCCTCCACGCCGCCCTCGTCCGCAGCCCGTTCCCCCACGCCCGCATCCTCTCGGTGGACGCGGAGGAGGCGCGAGCGCTTCCCGGCGTGTGTTGCATCATGACGGGCGAGGACGTACCCGACGCGCTCTTCGGGCGGCGTGTCCGGGACGTCCCCATCCTGGCCCGGGGGCGCGCCCGGTTTGCGGGGGAACCGGTCGCCGTCGCGGTGGCCGAGACGCCGGGCCAGGCCGAACGCGCGGCCGGGTGCGTCGCCGTTGAGTACGAGCCGCTGCCGTTCGTGGCCGATCCCGAAGAAGCCCTCCGGCCCGAGGCCCCGGCGGTGCACGAAGCGCCGTGGGCGTTTCCCGGAGCCGTGGTGACCGCCTCCGATCCGCGCAACCTGCAGTCGCGATTGGTGCTGCGGGGCGGCGGCGACGTGGACGCCGCCCTGGCGGCCTGCCCGGTCACCGTCGACCTGACCTTCTCCACCCCCGCGGTGCATCAGGGGTATCTGGAGCCTCAGGCGTGCCTGGCCGCCGTCGCTCCTGACGGCAGCATCGAGGTGTGGGCCGCGAACAAGTCGCCCTATCGCCTGCGCGCGCAACTGGCCGCCGGGTACGGCATGCCCGAGGAGCGCGTCATCGTGCATCCCCTCCCGGTCGGGGGCGACTTCGGCGGCAAAGGCGCGCCGCTGCACGTGCCGCTATGCGTCGAGGCGGCCCGGCGGGCGGGACGGCCCGTCCGGCTCGTCCTGCGCTATCCCGAGGACCTCGCCGCGGCCAACCCGAAGCACGCGTCGCGCATTCGGGTGCGCGCCGGCGCAGACAGGGACGGCCGCCTCCGGGCGCTCGACGTGCACGCCGTCTTCGACGGAGGAGCCTACGCCGGGTTCAAGCCGGTCCCCAGCGTCAACCTCCACGGGGTCGAGAGCGCGGGGTCATCCTACCGGATTCCCAGCATCCGGCTCGAGAGCCTGATCGCGTACACTCACACCGTCCCCCGGGGGCACATGCGGTCGCCCGGCGCCCAGCAGGTGGTCTTTGCCGTCGAATCCGCGCTCGATGACCTGGCCCGCGGCGTGCCGGTCGATCCCATCGAGTTCCGGCGCCGGAACCTGCTCCGGAGCGGGGAGCCCAACCCCCTGGGCGAGCCGTGGCGAGAGTTCCGCGGAGTGGAAACGCTTGAGGCGGCTGTGACCGCCCAGAGACCGCTCCCCCGCCGGAGCGGGATGCGCCGCGGGGTCGGGGTGGCGGTGTACGATCGCCCGACCCGGATCGGGCGGAGCAGCCTGTGCCTGGAAGCCGACGGCGAGACCGCCACCGCGCTCGTCCCCATTCCCGACACCGGCACCGGGGCCCACACGGTGGTCCGCGATGCGGTATCCCGGCGGCTCGGCATCGCGCCCGAGCGGGTCCGCGTCCGGTATGCGACCACCGCTCAACTCCCGCACGACGATGGCGTGGGCGGGAGCCGGGTCACGGCCGGCATGAGCGCCGCGGCGAGCCTCGCGGCCGAGCGGCTCCTGGCCCAGGGCGGGACCGGACGCGTGACGGTCACCGTGGAGCCGGGCGACGCCCACCCCGTCACCTCGTGCTGCGTCCAGGTGGCCCAGGTGGAGGTCGATGTGGAAACGGGCCGGGTGGCGGTGGACGAGATCATCACCGCAGTCGACGTCGCCGCGATCCTCCACCCCGCCTCGCACCTGACCCAGATCGAGGGTGGGGTGGCGATGGGCCTGGGCTTCGCGTGCCTCGAGGACCTCGGCATCGAGGAGGGCCAGGTCACCGCCGGCCACATGGGCGTGTACACGCTGCCATCGTTCCGCGACATCCCCCGCCTGCCCGTCGTCCTGGTCGAGGGCGGGATCGGGATCGGCCCCGACAACGTGAAGGCGATCGGCGAGCTCTCGAACGTCCCGGTGGCGGCGGCGATCGCCAACGCCGTTGCCGACGCCGTCGGTGTCCGCATGACGCGCCTCCCCATCACCGCGGAGGCGGTGCACGAGGCGCTCCGGGCACGGGAGCGCCCGTAAGGCGCCGAGTTGTCTATCGTCCGTCTAATCTCAAGGACTCTGCCGTTCGAGCTCGGCGGGTCTGGCCGATCATCCGGGATCTTCGTCGTCGATGAGCTCGTCAAGCGGCGCCACTTCATACGCACGAGCTTTAATTTCCCGAATACTGCTACCCAAGGCTCTCACGCCATAGGTCTATCCACGACGACGGCCAACCGCGTTGCATGTTACTCGTGACCCCGAACGATCTCAGCGTCCTAAACCACATGTCCAGGATCGGTGGTCTGGTAAGCGAGAGCAAGATACGCCTCACGGCGTTTCGCCTTTGCTCATGCCAGCCCTCTCGACCGTTGATCCCATGTCGAAGCCCGTGAAGTGCGGATCAAGCGAAAACAGGCCGGTTCATGGCCGTCTGCTGGCTGCTGTTGCCTTTGCTCTATGGAGATATACCGTCAACCACTCAGCCACGACCTGGACATGCGGTTCATTAAGCATGCCCCGGCCGCGAGATTGCCCCACGCTCGTTGAAGGTCAAGCGGATCCTTTTCAGCACAGAAGAGGATGACGCGGCCCGGGTAGACCCGCGGCACATACGCTCGCGCCGCCCGACGGCCGGCGTCTACGAAGTAGAACGTCCGGAGACACTGGGGCACGCGACGCCCGGTCCCCAGATAGAACGTGCAAATCACCTCTTTGAGCTTTCGCCCAAATGCGCTCGCCGACACGTAGGCGAGCTTCTTGGCAGGTTCCAGGAGCCGAAGCCGACTCCAGTGACGAGACACATCGTCACGGAAACGCGCGATCCTTTGCGAGACAGTAGCAACATTAGGCATGAGGGGGAGCGATTGGCCCCACCCTGGGCGCGTGGGATCAAAGAGGACTAAGAGGGCGACCTCCTGCCCCTGCGTTCGCAGTTGCTGAGCCACCTCAAAGGCCACCACACCTCCAATGGAATAGCCTCCCAGGAAATAGGGACCCGCAGGCTGGAGGGCTTGGATCTCCGCGAGGCATTCGGCCGCCATCTCCTCGACCGTGGAGGGCGCTCGTCTGCCGTCCAGGCCGTGCGGGCGGAGTCCATAAAAGGGTTGATCTGAGCTCAAATGACGCACCAAATCGCCTCTACCCCCAATACAGAAGAAGGGCGGTTTCGAACCGCCGGCTCGAAAAGGCACGACCAAAGACCGCGGCGATGGACCTCCTCCGTTGCGGAGCACGCGGGCCAGTTGCTCAACGGTCGGGGCTTGAAAGATGGTCGCAAGGGGAAGGTCTTTCCCGAGAGCCTTCTCCATTTGTGCGATCAGACGCACAGCCAGCAGGGAGTGTCCCCCCAGCTGAAAGAAGTTGTCCCTCACGCCGATGGGTTGGATGCCCAACACCGACTCCCAGATTGCCACGAGCCGGCGTTCCAGTTTATCGCGGGGTGCCACGGTGGTGCGTCTCAGATCCACTCCCGCGCAGTCGAGCGCGACCAATGCCCGGCGGTCCACCTTGCCGTTGGGGGTCAGCGGTAGCGCGTCGATCCGCACGAAGGCCGCGGGCACCATATAGTCTGGCAGCTTCGCCTGCAGGAAGCCGCGCAGCTCATCGACACTCGGGGCAGATGCCTGATCGGAGACGAGATACGCGACCAGCCGTTTGTCACCAGGGATGTCTTCCCGGACCAGCACCATGACCGCCCGCACGGCCGGGTGCCGCCTCAGGACCGCTTCGATCTCGGCCGGTTCGATCCGGTGGCCCCGGATCTTGACCTGCTGGTCCATCCGGCCCAGAAACTCGATATTGCCATCCGCCAGGTAGCGCGCGAGGTCCCCCGTCTTGTAGAGCTGCCCCCCTGGCTCGGCGCTGAAAGGGTCCGGGATGAACTTGTCGGCGGTCAGCTCGGGGCGACGGAGATAGCCTCTCGCCACACCCGGGCCGCCAATGTGCAGCTCACCCGGCACCCCGACCGGTACGGGATTGCAGTGGCGGTCCAGCAGGTAGCCCCGGGTATTGCTGATCGGGCGGCCAATCGGTATGCTCGTGGCGCCCTGAGGCACGCTTTCTACTCGGTACCAACACGCAAATGTTGTCGCCTCCGTCGGGCCATAGACATGCAGCAGGCGTTCCGGCGCTCCGCGCGTGAGTACTTCCTCGACACACCGGGGTTCCGCAGTCTCTCCGCCGAACAAGAGGGTTCGCAGCTTTCGAAAGGCCGTCGGCACTTCCCGCGCCATCTGATTGAATAGCGCGGTGGTCAGAAACAGCATCGTGACCCCGTGCCGGTCGAGCTCTGCGCTGAATTCGGCCGGCGACAGCACGGCCTCCCGCGGTACGATCACTAACCGGGCTCCGTTCAGCAGCGCGCCCCAGATCTCGAAGGTCGCCGCGTCGAACGATGCGTTCGACGCCTGGGCCATCACGTCTGGGGGCGTGATCGTCACGTAGTCCGTGTTCTGCACCAGCCGGGTCACGCCGCGATGGGGCACGGCGACCGCCTTCGGCTGCCCTGTCGACCCCGAGGTATACATGAGGTAGGCCAGGTGCTCCCCGGTGGTTTCGTGCACCGGGTTCGCCGTGCTCTCGCTCACCTGTGAGTCTGCGTCCAGCGTGATGACGGGTACGCTTACCACCGGCAGCGACTCTCTCAAGCCCTCCCGTGTCACGAGCGCCACCGCCTGCGCATCCGCAAGCATGAAGGCGAGTCGCTCTTTTGGATACGATGGGTCCAGCGGCACGTAGGCTCCACCCGCCT
>VBAO01000287.1 GCA_005883865.1 Candidatus Segetimicrobium genomatis | reverse complement strand
CACGCCGGCGCACTCCACCACGACGTCCGCCCCACGCCCGCGCGTCATCTCGCGGATGAACGCCAGCCGATCGGCGAGGGTGGTCGTTCCCGCGTCCAGGGTATGGTCGGCGCCGAGCCGCGCGGCCAGCGCGAGGCGGTAGGGCGAGAGGTCGATCGCGATGATCGTGCCCGCGCCGAGGATGCGGGCCTTCATGAGGAAGCACATCCCCAACGGCCCGACGCCGAGGACGACCACCGTGTCGTCGAAGAGGAACGGCTCGTTCGGGACGGCGGAGAACTGCTTGGCGCGGTCCAGCCCCACCGTGACCGCCATCACTTCGGTCAGCACCGCCACCTCCGTGGGGAGCGCGTCGGGCACCCGGACGAGAAAGCTGCCCGGCACCACGTACAGGTACTGCGACCACCCGCCGAACAGGTGCGGCGGATCGGCGGCGCTCATGTTGTTGCCGTAGTCGACCATGCGCTCGCAGAAATAGTAGGGGAAATCGTGCCGGCAGTAGTAGCACTGGCCGCAGACGACGTTTGCGCCGACCACCACGCGATCCCCCGCGCGGAGGGGCACGCCCTCCGCATCGGTGTAGGTTCCGCTTCCGCCGATCGCCGCGATCGTGCCGACGTTCTCGTGTCCCTGAATGATCGGAAACGGGATCGTCTTGGGCGTGGCCGAGCCGGCGTACTGGGTCGTGTACCCCTGGTACGTGTGCTTGTCGGTCCCGCAGATGCCGGACAACGCCATCTTGACCAGCACGGCGCCGGGCTCCGGATCCGGCAACGGATACTCGCGGATCTCGTAGCGGCCCGGAGCGACCAGCGTCGCGGCGCGTACCCGTCCTACGGCCATCGGCCCTCCCTCACTCGAACACCCAGTCCTGCAGGTCCACGCCGAGGCCGGGCGCCTGCGGCAGGCGCACGACGCCGTCCTCCACCACGAGCGGCGTCTTGAGCGTTTGCTGATACGCGGAGGCCGGGAACGCCGGCGGATCGTGCGGGTACTCGAAGAACGTCGTGTTGGCGATGGACGCGGCGAGGTGGAGGTTGGCCACCGTCCCGAGCGGATCGCCCCACGTGTGGGGCGTCACCAGGACGCCCGCCGCCTGCGCCATCACGGCGAGCGCCCGGATGCGCAGCAGCCCCTCGCACAGGGTCACGTCGGGCTGCAGGATGTCGTAGCAGCCGTCCAGCAGCAGCCGCTGCAGCTCGGCGAATCCCTGATTGACCTCTCCGCCCGCGATCGGAACGGGCGAGGCGCCGTGGAGTCGCCGCAGCGCCGCGTACGCGTGGCGCGGGAGCGGTTCCTCGAGCCACGTGACGCCGTACTCGGCGAGCGCGCGCGCGGTCGAGAGCGCCCGGTGGTAGGTCCAGTGGGGACCCGGCAACGGCGCGTCGTCGACGTCCGTCTGGTTGGCGTCCACCATGATCGCCATGTCGTCCCCCACAGCGCGCCGCACCGCCGCCACCTGCGCGACATCTTCCGCCAGCGTCTCGTTGTGGACGCGCAGCTTGATCGCCCGGAACCCTTCGTCGCGCAGCCGGCGGGCGTCGTCGGCCCGCTGCGCCGGCGTGCGATTCTGCCCGGTCGAGGCGTACAGGGGGAGGGTGTCGTGGGCGCTGCCCAGCAACCGGTACACCGGCAGCCCGGCCACCTTGCCGACGATGTCCCAGAGGGCGAGCTCGACGAACCACACGGCGGTCCCGAAGTACGGCCACAGGTACCGCAGCGTGCCGGCGTGCTGCTCGATCCGCAGCGGATCCTCGCCCACCAGGTAGTCGGCGACGCGGCGCACGCACTGCTCCTCCGCGCCGAAGAACTCGTGCCCGGCGACCCCGTAGATCCCCGCGTCGGTGTCGATCCGCACGTACGCCAGCCGGATCTGCGTGACCACGCCGCCGGGCGCCCACGCGGGATAGAACGGCGCGGGGAGCGGGACGTCGACCTGGCGGGTGCGCACCCGGGTGATCTTCACGACACGCTCAGGCGCGCGACGGCACGAATCCCGCGACATCGACCCGGCGCCCTTCGCGCGCGGCGCGGTCCAGAAGGTCGCACACGACGGCGCACCGATACCCGTCCTCGAACGTCGCGCCCTCCGGGCCGACCTGGGCCTGACCTGCCACCGCGGCGAGGAAGCGGTGCAGTTGATGCACGAACGTGTGCTCCCATCCGATGATGTGGCCCGGGGGCCACCAGCGCCCGCCGTAGGGGTGGTGGGCCTCGGTCACCATGACCGTGCGAAACCCGTTCACCGCCTCGCCCCGGACGAACACCTCCAGCTCGTTCAGGCGCTCCAGGTTGAAGACCACCGAGCCGAGCATGCCGTTGACTTCGAACGTCAGGAAGTTCTTCCGGCCGGGGCAGAAAGTGCTGGCGGCGAGCGTCCCCACCGGGCCGGCGGCGAATTCGACCACGGCCTCGATCGCGTCTTCGACGTCGACAACGCCTTCTCCACCCTGCGGCCGCGGCCGCCGGTCCACGAACACCCGCGCGGAGGCGCTCACCGCCTCGATGCCGCCGACGAGAAAGTGGGCCAGATCGATCGCGTGGGCGGCGAGATCCCCGATGACGCCGCTCCCCGCCTGCGCCCGGCTGTGCCGCCAGGTGTACGGGGCGCTCGGATCGACCATGGAGTCGTCGCAGAAGCGCGCCCGGAAGTGCCGGATCTCCCCGAGCCGCCCCTCGACGATCATCTGCCTGGCGAGCAGCACGGCCGGAATGAAGCGGTAGTTGTAGCCGGCCATGTGGACGACCCCCGCGCGCGCGGCGGCATCCCGCATCGTCGCGGCCTCGGTGGACGACCGCGCCAGCGGCTTCTCACAGAGCACGTGGAGGCCCCGGGACGCCGCGGCCACACACGGCTCGGCGTGCAGGTCGTTCGGGCCGGCGTCGATGAGGATCTCGACCCGGGGATCCTCGATCAGGCGGCGCCAGTCCGTATACGCGGCCTGGGCCCCGTAGCGTTGGGCCGCCTGCTGCACCCGCTCCGCGGACCGCCCGGCCACCGCCACCAGGACCGGGCGGACCGGCGGCGGCCAGAAGACCGTGCCCACGCGCAAGATCGCCTGCAGATGGGCCTTGGCGGCGCCATCGTAGCCGATGACGCCGATCCCGACCCGGCGTTCCTCCCGAACCGTCACAGCACCACCCGAGCGACCTTCCGGATCCCCGCGATGATGTCGTCGACGTCCCGGTCGGTGAACAGCGGGTGGATGTCGAGGTGGACGGCGCGCTTGAGGATCGAGTCGGTGCGGGGGAACTGGCCTTTGCGCAGCGTCGCGCTGCCCTGGTACCGGGGGCACTCCCACGAGCACTTCTGGGTGGACAAGAGGCGCCGTTCGATGATCTGGTCGAAGTGATTATATACGTGCTGCCCGCTCCACCACGGCACGCTCGCAGGAATGTTCTCCGCGATCAGGGCCCGGGCGAACCGCTCAGCCTGCTCGGGGGTGGGCGCGAAGAAGATCAACGTGGCGGCCGTCTCGCCGTCCGGGTCGGAGAGCT
>VBAO01000286.1 GCA_005883865.1 Candidatus Segetimicrobium genomatis | reverse complement strand
GCGCCCGGGTGGTGGCCCGGGCCGGACGCATGGCCCCGGCGGCGGCAGGCGGAGGGTAGTAGTCGCCGGCGCGCCCGCTGATTTCGGGCGAATCACTGTGGGAGCGTGAGGGCCGTCGTTCGGCGGCCCTCACGCCTTGACACGCTCCCTTCGTTGATGTTAGAAGGGATGTCGAGGACGTGCTGCGATGGCAAAGACCGGGCGCACCCCACATCTTCCTCGTCAATGCATCTGTCCTGAGCGGGGGTCAGGCTGACCTTCGCGCGGGGGGATGCCTTCCGCCTCCGCTCTCCTCGCCGAAGTCATCCGTAAGCCAGCCTGACTTCCGCAAGCCAGCCTGACTTCCGCGCCGCTCGAGGGGCGGTCCGGTGCCGCGCTGCGCAGGCACGCGAAGGCACCACGAACACGAAGGCGCGCACAGACGATGAAAACGCACGGTGGGAGGGAGAGCCATGGCTGAAAAGTACGCGCACCCCGAGGTTCTGGTGGACACGGGGTGGCTGAGCGAGCACCTCAAAGATCCTGGTGTCCGGGTGGCCGAGGTCTCGGAGGACGTGACCCTCTACGGGCAGGGGCACATCCCCGGGGCGGTGCACTTCAACTGGAAGACCCAGCTGCAAGATCCGGTGCGCCGCGACTGGATCTCGCAGGGAGAGTTCGAGACGCTGCTGGGGGGGCATGGGGTCGGCCCCGGCACGACGCTCGTGCTGTACGGGGACAAGAACAACTGGTTTGCCACGTACACGTTCTGGCTGAGCAAGCTCTACGGGGTGGAGCGTGTCACGATCCTCAACGGCGGGCGGGGGAAGTGGATCGCCGAAGGCCGGCCGACGACGACCGAGGTGCCGGCCTACCCCAAGGTGACATTCCGGGGCCGGCCGGCAGATGCGGGCATCCGGGCGTTCCGGGATCAGGTCCTCGAGCGTCTGGGGAAGCCCAAGGTGGCGCTGGTCGATGTCCGGTCGCCGCAGGAGTATTCCGGCGAGTTGATCGCGATGCCGGCGTACCCCCAGGAGGGGGCGCAGCGGGGCGGGCATATCCCCACGGCGCAGAGCATCCCGTGGGCGCAAAACGTCCGGGAGGACGGCACGTTCAAATCCCCGGCGGATCTGCGGGCCCTGTACCAGGGGAAAGGGGTCACCCCGGACAAAGAGATCATCGCGTACTGCCGCATCGGGGAGCGCTCATCGCACACGTGGTTCACGCTCAAGTACCTGCTGGGGTATCCGAACGTTCGCAACTACGATGGGTCGTGGACGGAATGGGGCAGCCTCGTCGGCGTTCCGATCGAAAACCCCTCGGCTCCCGAAGCGGTCCGGCGGTAGAGGGAATTTGACGGGAGCCTCCCGTCCCTCAGGGACGCGGAGGCTCCCAGATTGGCGGGGGCCACACGGAGCGCCACCATGTCTGAGCCGTCGATGTCCCAGCCTGCCGAAGATCACGACCACGTCCACGTCAAGGAGATCCCGTCCAAGTCCCAGCATTTTTCCGAGTGGTACACGGCCGTCATCCTCAAGGCCGAGCTCGCGGACTACTACCCGGTGCGCGGGTTAACCGTCGTCCGCCCGTACGGGTACACCATCTGGGAGCTCATGCAGCAGGGGCTCGACCGCCGGTTCAAGGCGACCGGTCACACCAACGCGTACTTCCCCCTGTTCATCCCCCAAAGCTTCCTGCAGCGCGAGGCTCAGCACGTGAAGGGGTTCGCGCCGGAGGTGGCCTGGGTGACCCGGGGCGGCGGTGAGGAGCTCGCCGAGCCGTTGGCGGTGCGGCCCACCTCGGAGACCGCGATCGGCCACATGTACGCCCGCTGGATTCAGTCGTATCGAGACCTGCCCGTGTTGATCAACCAGTGGTGCAACGTCGTGCGCTGGGAGAAGGCCACCCGGCCGTTCCTCAGGACGATGGAGTTTCTCTGGCAGGAGGGCCACACCGCGCACCGGACCCCCGACGAAGCCGAGGCCGAGGCGCGCCAGATGCTCGAGGTCTACCGGGACTTCGCGGAGACCGACGTCATGATCCCGGTCCTCTCGGGCCGGAAGCCGGAGAGCGAGAAATTCCCCGGCGCGCTCCACTCCTACGCGATCGAGGCGATGATGCCCGATGGGCAGGCGCTTCAGGCGGGCACCTCGCACAACCTGGGTCAGAACTTTGCCCGGGCGTTCAACATCAAGTTCCTCGACAGCGACAACGTGGAGAAGTACGTCTCCACGACGTCGTGGGGCGTCAGCTGGCGGATGCTCAGCGGCCTCATCATGGTCCACGGGGACGACCGGGGGCTTGTGCTGCCGCCCAAGGTCGCCCCGATTCAGGTCGTCATCGTGCCGATCCTCACCGGCAAGTCGCAGGAGGAGGTGCTGGCGGCGGCGCGGACGCTCGCCGGCCGGCTGCCCCCCGCGGTCAGGGTCAGGCTGGACGACCGCACCGAGGTCACGCCCGGGTGGAAGTTCAATGACTGGGAGATGCGGGGGGTGCCGCTGCGGATCGAGCTGGGGCCCCGCGACCTCGCCCAGCGGCAGGTGGTCCTCGTCCCCCGGGTCGGCGGCGGCCGGCGGCCGGTTCCGCTGGATGGGATGGACGCCGCTGTGCCGTCCGCGCTCGAGGAAGTCCAGGCGGCGCTGTTCCGGCAGGCGAAGGCGTTTCTCGACGCCCACATCGTCTCGGCCTCGACCCGCGAGGAAGCGGTCGACGCGATCGCCTCCCGCAGGGGGTTCGTGAGGCTGGAGTGGTGTGGAGCCGACGAATGCGAGGAGTCGTTGCGGCGCGCGACCGGGGCCTCGCCACGCCTCATCGTGGACGAGCGCCCAGCCGGGCCCTGCCCAGTCTGCGGAGCCGCGGCGCGTCATG
>VBAO01000077.1 GCA_005883865.1 Candidatus Segetimicrobium genomatis | reverse complement strand
GCGTCGCCCCCTCATGCCATGAGGACGTACCGCCCACCGTCGGCCGCCACGATGACGGCGGTCATGAGGATCAGCATCAGATCGTAGTGCCAGCCGGCGGCGTTCTCCCCCCAAAAACCGGTGTGCCAAGCGGCGATCTTCTTCCAGATCGCGCCCAGCGAGATCAGCATGAGGCCGATCCCGGCAAGTTGCGTCAGGATCCCAACGATGAGACCGAGCGTGCCCAAGGCTTACGCCGCGCAGAGAAAGATCGTGAAGGGTCTGTTCATCTCGATGTTCTTGGGTGAAGAACACCACGCCGACCATCAGCCGCAACAATAGGAGACCGACATCGGTAAACTGCGTGAGATGAAACACCAGGCGACCTCCTTTGGCGCGCCGGACCATGTAATCGGCCCTTGAAGCGGACGTGCCCCATGGAGCTTCAGGCCTTCGGCCACGCCTGTGCCACGTCGACTTTCCGAAATTCGCTCACGAACGCGGCGATGTATTCGACCAGACGGTCCATGCTTTCTTGCCCCCGGCGACGAAGCTCTTCCAGCGCAGCCGCCGGGATGTCAGGCGGGCTTTCGATATCGATATCCCATGCGTCCACGGGGATGAGCATCTGCGCTCCCCGGTACTCGAAGTTGTTGAACCCCAGCGGGTTGATTTCGGCGCCGAACAGCCGTCTGAGCGGCGGGTTCACCCCCCATTCGCCTTTGTATCCACCGCCTCGCACATCGGCGATCCCCGTCCCACCGATCGCGACGGCAACCGCCAGCTCCCAGATGTGCGTTCCCTCGGGGAAGAGCCCGGGCATCAGCTTTTTGCCGATCGTCCACCATTCGACGACCGCGGTCACCATGCCCAGCGGGCACCAAGCGGGCCAGCCTCCCGGATCGCGCCTTCGCCTACGTCGACGCTCACGGCCGGAGGCGGCTGCCGATCCACGACGCAGCGCACGTGCGGAACGCGCTCGCCCGGTTCAATCAGGTCGCCTTCGAGAACGATGCGGCCCGGGAGCGCGCCCGCAGGCGACTCCTGAACGCGGCGAAGAAGTACGGCATTGTGCCGATCGGGGTCGGACCATGTGCGTGGAGCGTCCCGACCGGCATGATGACCGTATCGGACTTCTTGAAGGCCTCCTGGGCCTCCATCCAGGACATCTCGTGCAGACGGTGCTTCTTCATCCCGCCATCCTCCCTTGGACGCCCAATCGTCATACCCCGGTGGTGAGTTCCGAGGCCAGGCGGCGGGCACCTTCTTCACCGCGGCTGGCCGCGTTGACGTGCCCGGCCCAGCGGGGTATTGTTGGGACATGTCCCGGCTCGATGGCACCAAGCGGGCCAGCCTCCCGGATCGCGCCTTCGCCTACGTCGACGCTCACGGCCGGAGGCGGCTGCCGATCCACGACGCAGCGCACGTGCGGAACGCGCTCGCCCGGTTCAATCAGGTCGCCTTCGAGAACGATGCGGCGCGGGAACGCGCCCGCAGGCGACTCCTGAATGCGGCAAAGAAGTACGGCATTGTGCCGATCGGGTTCATCCCCGGCCAGTTGCAGGACGAGCAGAAACACGCGACGGCCGGTCGTCTCGTGATCGAGCTGGGTCGGAACGGGGCACCCGGCGAACTCGAACAGCGCCTGCGCAGCGTTCTCCGGGACCCGGCCCTGACCGTCCTCCACTGGTCGGACGCATCCGGAGCGTACCTGGACGGCGCGGGGAAGCCGGTCCCGCTCCCCGCCGAAGGGGACCCGCGCGTGGTGACCTATCTCGAGCGGCACGGCCGGCCGATGACGGCGCTCGTGCACGATCCGGCCATTCTCGACGATGCGGATCTCGCGGAGACCGTGCTGGCCGCCGTGCGCTTCGCCGTCGAAAAAGAGCGTGGATACCGTCAGGTCCAGGCGACGGCCACCGATGCGGCGGCCCTCCCCACCGGGTTCGTGACCCTGCTGATGACGGATCTCGAGGCCTCCACCGCCCTCCTCAATCGGCTGGGCGACCGCTACCGCGACCTGCTGAACGACGTCCGCGGCATCCTCCGGGCGGCGGTGTCGCGCGCGGGGGGCCGCGAGATCGATGCCCGCGCCGACGAGTTCTTCGCGGTCTTCGAGCGGGCCGCCGTCGCGATCGAGGCGGCGGTGGCCATCCAGCGTGCGCTCCGCGGACGAGGCTGGCCCGGCGGTGTGGAAGTCCGGGCTCGCATCGGGATCCACAGCGGCCGCCCCACCCTGACCGACGTCGGGTACATCGGTCTGGCGGTCCACACCGCGGCCCGCGTCTGCGCGGCGGCCAAAGGTGGGCAGATCGTGATCTCCGGCGAGACGAGGGCGGCACTCGAGGGATCGGCGCCGGCCGGCATTCGCTTCCGCAGCCTCGGTCGACACCGCTTGCCCGGCCTCGCGAATCCCGAGGCGCTCTTCAAGGTCGAAGCGGGCGGCCTCCTCGCCGGGTCCCCCCGCCGGGGGCGGCGGACCGCACCCTGAGGCTGGTGATCACGCCCGTGCTCAGCGCGAGCCGCCTCAGCCTCCGAGTTGGAGAGAGTCGCGCTCGTCCTCCGGGTGTCTTCCCGCGCCAAAGAGCTTGACGAGCACGAGGCCGGCGACGAACCCCCCGATATGGGCGAAGTACGCGACGCCCTCCTGCGTGGCGGAGGTGATGCTGCCCACGCCGCTGATCAACTGGCTGACAAACCAGAAGCCGATCAACAGGAGGGCCGTGATGCGCGCGTGCCAAAACGGGAAGATGTAGACCAAGATCCGGTCGCGCGGAAAGACAACCAGGAAGGCTCCGAGTACGCCGGCGATCGCCCCGCTGGCGCCGAGGTTCGGCACGATGGAGCTCGGATCGACGGCGATCTGCAGGACACCGGCCGCCAGCCCGCAGACGAGATAGAAGAGTCCGAAGCGGACCGGGCCGAGGTAGTTTGCTTCGAGCTCGTCGCCGAACACCCACAGGTAGAGCATGTTCCCGAAAATGTGGAAGAAATTCGCATGCATGAACATCGACGTGAATAGCGTCTCGAGGTGTTCTCCGCGGGCGACCTCCGCCGGTTTCATCGCATACCGCAGGATAAAGTTTTCCCCCAAGGCCAGCTCGATGAGGAAGACCACGATGTTCGCGGCGACGACCAGGACGATCGCGATCGGAAACCTGCTGAGCGGGCGGGACTCATCGCGCTGTGGAAACAGCATCGCCGCACTTCCCCTCCTGAGAGACGTGCTCCCAGTATTCTCCGCTAACGCATGACGCCTCTGTCCACGGCCGTCCGGCGGCCGTCGAAAGGTCGCCCATGCTCCCGCCCGCAACGCCGGCTACGGCGGACGAGCGCCCGCTTGGCTCGCATCATCGATTGCAATGGGCCGCCCTCGACGGCGTTTGCCGGCATGTTACGCGGACAGATCAGCGGGCTCGGGCAGCGACAGGGGCCGAGACCGGCGACTCGCCCGCCAGGCTCCTGAGGCGAAGGCCCAGCATGATCTGCGCGATGCCAAAGATCACGGCATAGAGTCCTACCAACCAGACCACGGCGAGCAGGCCGGATCCCGGATTGATGACGAGCAACACGCCGAAGGCGATTGACGCGATCCCGCCGAAGATGAGCCACCCCTCACCCTGAATGAGATTTCTCAGACGAACCGCGCCGACGATCTCGAGGATGCCCCTGAAGATCGACCAATAGGCGACGACCAAGAGAAGCGCCAGGGCAGTAATCCCGGGCCATCTCAGCGTCACGACGCCGGCCGCGATGCCCAACAGCCCGATCAACACGAGGGGCCACCACGGTTCGTGCGCTTCAGCCGCCCCCACCGAGCTGATTAAGGCAAAGACGCCGTCGAAGAGCGCCCAGAACGCGAACAGCAACACCAACACCTCAAGGGTAATGCCGGGACGCGCAAACGCCAGCACGCCAAAGAGGACGGCGGCGGCGCCCCGCAACACGAACACCCACCAGTTTCGCGCAAGGTGCGCTAACATTAACATCGACCTCTCCCCCCTTTTACATAAGTCCCGGTTGTGGCACCTGAGCCTTCCACGTTGAATGCCTCAACGAGGAGGTGCATGAGCCCGATAGCCAAGCAGAATCCAGATCATGTAGCAAGCGTATGCCGGCGAGGGCCGGGTGGAATTGGACAAAATGCCCCGGAAGGTTGAACATTTCTGCGAAGCGCGTCGGTCTGGATCGCCGCCGGGCCGGATGTCGGCTGGGGACCCCACGGGTGTCTCTCAATGAGACCTGCGAACAGCCCGATGCTAATCCCCCGTCATTTCTTGCGGCACTTCTGAGGCGTGACACCGAACCGGCGCTTGAAGTGGCTCGTTAGGCGGCTCTGGTCGCTGAATCCGGCGGTAGACGCGATCTCGGCGATCGATTTTTGTGGTGTCAAACCATCTCAGAGGGTATCGTACCACTAATCCCTAATCCACACCGGAATTCTCGCGAATCGACTCTACGAGCGTGTGTTCGGTGAGGGGCGCTCATTCTCTCGCTCGGTTCCAGGCGGGGGTGTAGGCGAGGATAACCGCATCGACCCAGGGCGACGCGAGCCAGCAATTCTTCCCGATCCTAGCGGATCACCAAACGTTCGATCAGGCCTCCTCCAATGGTAAAGAGAAAAGTGCCGGGCCCGGAATACCCGCCTGTAGACGTCACATTCACATCGACGGCGGTTCCCTCCGCGTTCTTCTCGTGCATCACGTCAATGTGCATCTGCACCCCAAACGTTTCTCGTTGCGCCCATGTGCGAATAGCCGCGTGCCCATGATACGGCGGCCCATCGACGACCGTGGCGTCGCGGGCGAATAGCGCCATAAACTCATCGAGCCGTCCCGCATTGATCGTTTCGATGGTCCGCCGAACAAGAGGTGCATGAAGCGACGCAACATCCATGATTTTTGGAGCTCCTCGTTGCGTCATGACGGCACACCCGCGAGCTCCTGAAGCGTCCGGGCCACGACGGAGAAGTCTTCTTCGTGCCCTCCGGTCCGGGCCTGTTCGATGAGATCGGTCTGCCGCGCCACCGCCACCGCCGGCATCGCGACCGACAGCGACTCCGCCAATCGAAGCACCAGACCGAAGTCCTTGGACATGAGGCGCAGCGGAAAGGTCGCGGGATACTCTCCGCGTACGATGTTATCGAACTTTCCCTGCTGCGCCGGGGACACCACGCTGGTGTGCGCCAGCGTGTCGAGCATCGCCCTGGTGTCCAACCCAGCCTTTCGTCCGAGCGCGGCTGCTTCAGCCAGCGCCTCCATCCCCAAGCCCAGCAAGGTGTTCGCCACCAGTTTCATGGTAGCCCCGGCACCGTGGCGACCCAGGTAAACGTGGCGGCCGAGCACATCCAGGAGAGGCGTCTGCCCCGCGTAGACCTGCCGGTCCCCCCCGACGAAGATCGCCAGCGTGCCCTCTTGCGCCTGCGGCGTACTCCCGGATACCGGGGCGTCCATCACGGCCACGCCCTTGGGCTCGGCGGCCGCGGACATCGCCCGCGACGTCTCCGGTAGCACCGTGCTGAGGTCCACAAAGACGGCTCCGGGCCGCGCGCCCGCCAGCAGACCATCGGCCCCGAGCACGACGTCGCTCACCGCCGCGTCGTCGGCCAGCGAGTACAGGACCACGTCGGACTGCTCGGCAACCGCCCTGGGAGTGTCCTCCCGTACCGCACCCGCCGCACGCAGCGGCTCCACCTTGGCCGTGGTGCGATTGTACACGGTCATCGGATAGCCTCGGTCGAGCAGCCTTCGTGCCATGCGCGACCCCATGGAGCCCAGTCCAACGAACCCAATGCGCGGCAGCTGCGCCTCCACCATGATGGTCCCCCCTGTGCGTCGTGACGTCGTGACTACCACCCATCGCCGTAACGGCGACGTCCGTTAGATGCCGAGGTAGGCCGCCTGCACCTGCTTGTTGTTTGCCAGCTCTGCGCTGGCGCCCTGCATCACGACCCTGCCGCTCTCCAGCACATAGGCTCGCCGGACCAGGGTCAACGCCCGGCTCACGTTCTGTTCAACCAAGGCCCCGGAGCCGCGCCACCGAGTCGCGAAGGTACCCGTCGATCATCATCGAGGAGCGGCCGTCCTTGATCGGCCGGAACGGATCCGGCCCGGGCGGAACGACCTCGAGGACGAGGGCCCCCGTGTATGCCACACTGCGCAGCGCGGCGACGCACGCGTCGAGGTCGAGGTGTCCCCGGCCCAGGCCCTCACGGTTGGTGTCGGCCACGTGGACATGCCACAGCCGGCTGCCCGCGGCGCGGATCGCGTCCGAGATCGCGCGCTCCTCGATGTTTGCATGGAAGAGATCGAGCGTCAGGCCGACCCACGGCGAGCCGACGGCATCGAGGTAGGCGAGGGCGGTCTCCGAGGACGTCACGAGGAATGCCTCATAGCGGTTGACCGGCTCGACGGCGAGCCGAACGCCCAATCGCTCCGCCTCGCGCGCGCCCGTCCGCATCCCCTCGATCGACCAGCGCCACTCATCGTCTCGACATGCCAACGGCATCAGGCGGCTCTCACCCGACGGAAGCATCTGGTCGAGCGGGATACCGACATCGGCGGCGAACCTCACGCACCGCACGAGGTAGGCAATCGCGTCGTCGCGGATGGTAGGATCGGGGTGCGCCAGATCGCGTCGCGTCTCTGGAGACTTACACGAGGCGGTCAGAGCCACCGGCGTGAGATCGTGGCGCGCCAACAGCGCCCGGACGTCGGCCACCCCCACGAGGTCGGGCTCACCGAGGAGTTCGATCCCATCACAGCCGGCGCCGGCGATCCGCGCCAAGGTCTCCGCGAGGGGCGCCTCCCCGTAGATCCAGGCGCACGCGCCGAGGATCATGCCCCTCGCCCTCGCGGCGGGGCGGTCTTGTGATCGATCGCGACCACGGACAGGTCGGCAATGTTCATGTCAGGTCGAGAGGGGCGGAGCCGGTGAATCTCGATCGTGTGCGTCTCCTTCAACGCACTCAGGCCCGCAACGGGACGCTCATCGATGCCCGTGACGCGATTCCCGCGAATCGTGCCGTAGAGAAGGAGCTCGAGCCCGAGAGGCTCGTGCACGCCGGCGAAGAGATCTTCCGCGCCCGAATACATCCCCGTCCGGCCGCAGTACGGGCACTCGTGGACGTCGGGATGGAGCGGGTGCTCGTCCTCGACCTCGTAGTGGACGCTCCCGGCAAACCGGAAGTAGTGCCCGCCGGCGGGCATCGGCGCGGGGACGCGCTCGTGATGCCGCTGCCTCAGGGCGATGTAGTAGTAGCGGATGTGGAGGTCGTGCGCGTGGTTGAGCATGGGATTGGATGCCTCCCGCCACGGCTGCAGGCCGTGGAGGCGGGCCTGCGTGTCCGACGCCTCGGGGGGTTTGAAGCCGATGAAGTCGTTCTTGATGCCGCAGCGGTCGCGCAGCCAGCCGATCACGAAGTTGACCGCCTCGACGTGGGATGCGACCAGGGTATCGCGCACGTAGAACCACACGTTGGGGTAACTCGGAGGTTCAAACACAGACCGGGGCGGAAGGTCAAACATCGCCGGCCCCCTCGACGCCCAAGGCCATTACCCCCGGAGCGCCGCGGTCATTTCGGCGTGGATTCGGCCGTTCGTGGCGACGATCGAGCGCTGGCCGAGCCGGAGTGGGGTCCCCTTGAGGCCAGAGGTCACGCCACCCGCTTCCACCACGAGCACGCTGCCTGCCGCGATGTCCCAGGGGGAGAGGCCGTCCTCCCAGAATCCGTCCGTCCGCCCGGCCGCGACGTATGCCAGGTCCACGAGCGCCGCGTTTGGGCTCCGCATCTCCCCCACCCGCGCGGCGACTCGCGCGAACCGCCGGATCCGCGCCGGAACGGCGCACATCCCGTGGTCGATCGAGGTCGCGATGCAGCTCTGAGCGAGCAACGCCGTCTCAGAGACCCGCAGGCGCTTCCCATTGAGCGTGGCGCCCCGCCCGCGCGCCGCGGCGAACACCTCGTCGGTGATCGGCGCGTACACGACGCCCAGCTCGACGATGTCGTCCGTCGCGAGCGCGATACCAACGCCGAACCATGGAAGGTGGCGGATAAAGTTCCCCGTGCCGTCGAGGGGATCCACGATCCAGCGCCGGCCAGATCTGGCCCCTCCCGACTCCTCGGACAGGATAGGAAGAGACGTCTCCCGGAGCCGCGCCAAGATCGCGGCCTCACTCGCCAGGTCGGCGTCGGAGACCGGACCGGCTCCCCCCGGCTTCATCGTGATCCGCCCGGGACGGCCATAGCGCTCGCGCAGGATCGCCCCGCCCGACCGCGCGGCGGCGATTGCGAGCTCGAGCAGGTCATTCCTCCGCACCCCGGCGGACCGGCGCGTCACCGCTCGACCCCCGCGGCCTGGATCGCGGCGATCACCTTGGCAGGGTCACCCGACTCCAGCGCATCGATCCCCCAGGAGAGCAGCCGCCGGGCCTCACCAGGATCGTCGAGCGTGGTGAGCACCGCCACGTCCGCTTCGTGCAAGAGCCGGACATCTTCCGGCAGGACGAACTCCGGCTCAAGGGACACCAGCGCGGCGCCGGCCGCGCGGGCGGCGCCCACCGGATCCGCCAGGCGGGCGGTGTACATCATCTCGAGCGGCCATCCGGGACGGCGACGTTTGATGTCCCGCAGGACGGGGTGGTCGAATCCCCCCAGCACGACGGACTCCGCGGCCCGCAGTTCGTCGACTAACTCGATCGTCCGCTCGACGAGCGGGAGCTCGCGGAACGGGACGTTCTTGAGTTCGACAAGCAGGATGAGCTTGTTCTTTGCCCACACCAGAACGTCGCGGAGTGTCGGGACGGGCTCGCCACGGAACTCCGGCCCAAACCAGCCTCCCGCATCCAGAGCCCGGAGGTCCTCGAGCGTCAGGTCCTTCACATCGCCCCGGCCCGTCGTCGTGCGGTTTACGGTGGGGTCATGCATCAGCACCACCTGGCCGTCTCGCGTCAGCCGGATGTCGATCTCGGCAAGGGTCGCACCGGCGCGCCACGCCGCGTCGAGGGCGGCCAGCGTGTTCTCCGGGGCCCGCGCGGAGGCGCCGCGATGGGCGGACACATGGGGACCGCCGCGCCGGCTGCGCAGGAGCTCAATCGCCATTAGCCACCCCGAGGGCCGCCGCGCACCGTTACATCTTGCCGAGCCCGGCGGCGAGGTATTCCTGCTTGAGGGCCCGCTCCGCGGTAAACAGCAGCGCAATCGTTGGAACCAGCAGCACGATCGTCACGACCGCCGCGTAGGTGAAGATTTGCGACCGCCCGCCCAGGTACGCGAACAGGAGCACGGGGAGCGTGCGGACGTGCGGGCTGCCGACGATAAAGGTCAGGACGAATTCCTCCATGCTCCCGATGAACGTGAACACCCCGCCCGCGAACAACCCGGGCACGACGAGCGGGATGAGCACGCGCCACGCCAGGCTCAACGGCCCGGCTCCCAGATTGCGCGCGGCGTCGATCAAATCCTGGGGCACCGCCTCGAACGTCGCCGTCACAATGCGGATCATGAACGGCAGGACGACGACGGTCTGGACGAGGATGACGCCGAGCACGGTGTGCGCCAGGCCGAACCGGATGAACATCGATCCGAGGCCGGTGGCGATCACGATCCCCGGCATGATGATCGGGGCGAGCACCAGGAACTCAATCGCCCGCCGGAACGGGACCGCCCGGCGACCCAGCGCGAAGCCCGTCGGCAGAGCGAGCGCGGCGCACAACGCGGTCACGAGCGGCGCGATCGTAAAGCTCGCGACCGCGGCCTCGCCCATCTCCGGCACGGAGAACATTGCCCGCCAGTTGTCCAACGACAGGCTGGGCGGGACCAGGTTCGGAGGAAACCAACCCGCACGAGGGTTGACGAGCGACCAGAGGACGCCGACGATCATCGGGACGATCAGACCAATCAGCGTCAGGCCGAAGAACAACGCCGCGATCAGCCACGGGCCCGAGCCTCCGGGGAACAACCGGGTCCCGATCATCGAGCCGGGCTCTCCCGCCCCTGCACGAGCCGATAGTACGCGAACAGCACGATGGCGGAGGCAATCGTGAGGACCGACCCGAGCGCCGAGGCGAGCGCCCAGTTGGCCCGGTCCATCATCTCGGTCTGCATGATGACCGGAAGCGCCAGCGGGTACGCCGACTCCATCAGCGACGGCACGGCGAACGCCCCAAACACCTGGATGAACACCAGGAGGGCGGCGGCGGAGACCCCCGGCATCGACAACGGCACCGTGACGAACCGAAACACCTCCCACGGCGACGCCCCCAGGTTGCGGGCGGCGTCGTTGATGTCCTGGGCGATCCCGGCCATGACGGCCGAGATGATCACCATCATGAACGGCACGTTGTGCCAGACGAGGACGAAGATGATCCCCCACCCCCACCGGTCGTACACGAGACGGGGCCACTCCCAGCCCCAGTGGGCGACGAGGCGGGCCAGGATTCCCCCGGGGGCGACGAGGCTCAGGATGAGAAACGCGGCGACCAGGCTGGGGACAACCAGCGGGACTTTGTACAGCACGCTGACGACCAGGCGCCCGGGGAACCGAACCTGCATCAGCGCGCTGAACGTGAGCGCCGTCGCCAGGCTGATCACCGTCGAGGCAACGCCGAGCCAGAGGCTGAAAAAGAAGCCGTCCCGATATTGAGCCTCCACCCAGAACTGTCGGTAATGGTCCCACGTGAAGTGGCCGGCCTCGCCGATGAGGGCGAGACCGACGCTGCGCAGGAAGACCTGCGCAAGCGGCACCACGAGGAAGAGGGCCAGGAACCCAACGCCGGGCAGGAGGAGGAGGAGATCGACCCACCGGTCGCGGCGGCGCCGGGCCGCCAGGCGCGACCGCTCAACGGCGGGCACCGGACCGGGGAGCACCTCGCCCACGCCCTACCGCTCCCGGATGACCGCCGGCACCGTCGGCAGCACGAGACTGACGGTCTCGCCGACGCGGCGCGAAGGCGCGCCCGGCTCCTGCACCCGCACGACGACGTGGTCGACGCGGATGAGGTAGTCGGTGATCGAGCCGAGATAGACGGCCTGCTGGACGGCGCCCGACAGGCAGTTGACCGCCCCGGCGGCGATCCGGATGTCCTCGGGCCGGAACGACAGCGTCACGGCATCGCCGCGGGCCAAGGGCTCCGGCCAAGCCACCTCCAGCCGGCCGATCGCGGTCTCGGCCAGATACCGGTCGTTCCGGCTCCCGACGATGGTCGCCGGGATCAGGTTCGCGATGCCGAGGAACTCCGCCGTGATGCGCGATCGCGGCCGCCGGTAGACCTCCGTGGGAAGCCCCACCTCCACGACCCGGCCGCGGTCCATCACGGCGATCCGGTCGGAGAGGACGAGGGCCTCCGCCTGATCGTGGGTCACGTAGATCGTCGTGACGCGCAGCCGCTGCTGCAGCGTCCGTAACTCCAACCGAAGCCGCTCTCGCAGCTTCGCATCGAGGTTGCTGAGCGGTTCGTCGAACAGCAGCACTTTGGGGCGCGTGACCACCGCGCGCGCCACCGCGACTCGCTGCTGCTGGCCGCCGGACAACGCCCGGGGATACCGGTCCCCGAGGCCGGCCAGCTCGACCATCGTGAGGGCCTCCTCGACGCGGGCCAGGCGCTCCTCCCCCGGCACCCTCCGCATCCGCAGGCCGAACGCGACGTTCTCGCGGACCGTCATGTGCGGAAACAAGGCGTACGACTGGAACACCATCGCGGTCTCGCGCCGGTGCGCGGGGAGGTGATGCACCGGCTGGCCGTCCAGGAGCACCTCCCCGGCGTCCGGATCCAGAAGGCCCGCGATGATGCGAAGGGTCGTCGTTTTGCCGCACCCCGAGGGGCCAAGGATGGTAAGAAACTCACCGTCCCTGGCCTCCAGATGCACGTCCTGCACGGCGGCGGTCGCCCCGTATGCCTTGGTCACGCCGCGCAGCTCGACCTGCGCCATCGCTACCGCAGGATCTGCTGGACGAAGATCTTGACCGCGGCATCCGAGACGACGCCGTTGATTCGTGTCTCCGTGCGTTCGTGGTACATGGCATCGGGAAGGAGGAATGGCGCCATCGTTGCCGGGATCTGCCCCCGCGTCTTCAGATCGATGCGCGCCGTCCGGCTCCCCGTCTGTTCGAGTTTATCGATCTGGACCTTGTCGCCCATCAGGAAATTGGCCAGCAAGAGCGACGCCTCGAGCTTGGACGTTGTCGACAGGATGATCATGCCGTCCCCGTCGCCCACCTGACCGCTCTTCAGCAGGAACGGGTGAACACTCGGCGGGACGAGGCCCTTGGACGCCAGCGTGTAGAGATCATCCTCCCACACGGTCGCGATGTAGGCGGTGTTGTTCGCGACAGCCTGGACGGACGCTTCGTTGCCGTTCGTGAACGTGACGTTGGGCTTGATCTTCTGGAAGTACGCCAGGACCGGCGGCATGCACCTGGCGGCGATGTCGGCGGCCTGCGCGTTGCTGATCCCGTAGGTGTAGAGGTCCTTCCGGCACTGCGGGGCGAGTGCGAGCAGTACGGATTCGAGGAACCCCGACCCGCTGCCGCCCCGCCCGGGCGTCGTGATCGCCACCTTCCCCGAATGGCCCTTCGCGAAGCCGGCAAGGGCATCGAGCGTCTCCGGCGGCGTGGGGACGAACTGGCCGTTGAACGCGAGGGACGTCTGGTTCCGGTGGAACGGAAGCGCGGTTCCCCCGTGGAGGTAGCCGCGGGATTCCCGGGCAACCGCGGCGTCGACATCGCGGGCATTGGGAAGGAGGTCGACGAGCGGGAGATTCGCCACCAGACCCGCCCCGGTCATCAGCCGGACGTTGTTGTTGGGGAGGAAAAACACGTCGGCGGAAGCGGGCTTGCCCGCCTGCTTCTCAGCGATGAGTTGCTGCGTGGCCACATCACCGTCGACGCAGACGTGCTTGACTCCGATCCCGGTTGACCGGCTCCACTCGTCCACCTCTTTGGCCAGCAACTCGCAGAGGGTGTCCGCGAAGTCGTAGAACACCACATTCGACTGCGCCTTGGCGGCGGGCGTGACGACCGCATCGAAGTTCGCGCGGGTCAGCCCGCGCAGGTCGATGTGGGCCTGTACGTTGTAGCCGCCGCCCCCCACCGGGTTGACGGCCCAGGCCGATGGATCGAGTACGACCACGAGCCCAATCACGAGCATCGCGCAGAGTCCGCAGAGCCTTCTCATCGTCCCCCCTCCCACATGTGTCCTTCCCGGAGCACCCACGATCACGTGCCTTTCGATGTCAATCGTCCCGGACGAGCTCCGGCCGTCCGCCGCTCCGCAAGCTCCCGTAGGCGGCCTCGATCACGGCGATGCTGTGGAACGCATCATCCGCGGTGACCGAGGACGGCGCCGCCCCCAGGCAGGCGTCGATGAATGCCCGGTCCTCGTCCAGATAGCCGAGCGCGGTCAACTCGTCTGGCGGGGCAAACCGTTGCCACTCCCGCTAGGGTTCCTCGCGTGTCGTGTGGCGTGCCCGTTCCATGTCCTCGGACGCGAGAAGCGCGTGGTCCCCGTAGAGCTCGACCCGCTCCGTGGGCCGGGCCCACGAGGCATGCCCGCAGGTCGTGAGCGCGACGGGTCGTTCGCCTTCGCAGCGCAGCAGGAGGGCGATGTCGTCGTGGTCGGGATAGCAGCTCTGTCTGCCGAGCGCAGCCACCGAGCGGACCGGCCCAACCAGCCAGGCCACCATGTCGATCATGTGCACGGCGCAGTCATAGAGGAACCCGCCGGTGAGCGCGGGGTTGATGTACCAGGATGGTGTCAGCATGTCGCCGTCGGTGATCTTGGCGTTTGCCGAGAGCGGAACGAACCCCGCAGCCACCTCTTGCTTGAGGTAGCGGTATGCGGGAGCGAAGCGCCGGTTGAACCCCATCTGGTAGACGCAACCGGAGTCTCGGACGCCGGCGGCGACCCGCCGAGCCGCATCCAGCGAGGTGGCCATCGGCTTCTCAGAGAACACGTGCATGCCCCGGTCCATCGCTTCCAGGGCGATCGCCGCGTGGTAGGCATTCGGGAGGGTCACGTAGGCCGCGTCGACGCCCAGGTCCGCCAGATCGGCCACGGTGCGACAGGGCCGCCCGCCGAATTCGTCGGCCGCCGCCCGCGCGGCCGCCTCGTCGGTGTCGGCGACTCCCGCAATCTCCACGCGCGGGTCGCGCGCGAGGGCGCCGAGGTGCCGGCGCCCCATCCCGCCCGCCCCGATGAGCCCGACTTTGACCCGCACGATCTGACCACCCCCGTCCGCCGCAGGCGGCGTCCCCAGCACAAGAGGTGAGCGCGCAGAATTGGCTGGGGCCCGCGCTGGGACGCCGGCTGAGTCCTTGCGCCCTCATATACTGGACACGGCCAGAAGGCCCCTGCTCGGGGGTGGAAGACCTCAGCCAAAGACCCAGTCCTGAAGGTCCACTCCGAGTCCCGGCTCCTGCGGAACCTGGATCATGCCGTCGTCGACCTTGAGCGGTTGCTTCAGAGTATGCTGGTACACATTCGCCGGGAAGGCGGGCGGATCATGAGGAAACTCGAAGTAGGAGGTGTTGGGGATGGAGGCGGCGAGGTGCAGGTTCGCGACCATCCCCAAGGGATCTCCCCAGGTGTGCGGAACGACCTGGACCGCTGAGGCGTGCGCCATGGCGGCAAGCGCCCGGGTACGCAGGAACCCTTCGCACAAGGTGACGTCTGGTTGGAGAATATCGTAGCATCCGTCCAGGAGCAGCCGCTGCCACTCGACCAGTCCCTGGTTCACTTCGCCGCCGGAGATGGGGATCGGGGAGCGCTCGCGCAATCGCCTCAACCCCGCATAGTCGTGACGCGGCAACGGTTCCTCGAGCCACTCGACCGCGTAATCGGCAAGCGCGTCGGCGGTCCGCACCGCGCGATGATAACTCCAGTGCGGGCCGGGAAATGGCGCCTCGTGCATGTCGGCCTGATTGGCGTCGACCATGATCGCCATGGTGTCGCCCACGGCCGCGCGCACCGCGGCGACCTGGGCCAGATCGTCGGCCAGCGCGTCATTATGGATGCGCAACTTGATCGCTCGAAACCCCTCGTCGCGAAGGCGCCGCGCGTCGTCCGCCCGTTGCGCCGGGGTCCGGTTCTGACCCGTGGAGGCGTACGCGGGTACGGCATCCCGGACGTTGCCCAGCAACTTGTACAGGGGGAGTCCGGCCGCCTTGCCCAGCACATCCCAGAGGGCGATCTCGACGAACCAGACGGCCGTCCCGAAGTAGGGCCACAGGTACCGAAGCGTTCCGGCGTGCTTCTCAATCTGCAGCGGATCCTCCCCGACCAGATACGAGGCCACACGCTCCACACACTGCTCCTCGGCCCCGTAAAACTCGTGCCCCGCGACGCCGACGATGCCGGCATCGGTGTCGATCCGCACATAGGCGACACGGACCGCGGTCTCGATGCGCCCCGGAGCCCAGGCCGGATGGAAGGCCTGCGGCAACGGAATGTCCACCTGCCGCGTCCGGATCTTGGTGATACGCATGCGGTCGCTCCTCGCAGCCGCCGCCGGGGAGCCCGGAGGCTCCCCGGCGGCGCGCTCACGTACTGTATCCAATGTCGGTCAGGGCCTTCACCGCGAATGCGACGGCGTCTTGGTTCGAGCCCTGCGCGGCGCGGGCAAACATATTGGGGATCACATAGGTCTGGTAGGCTTTCTCCGCACGGGCATCCGGGGGCGCGGGGTAGGCCACAAGGTGCGCGTTCCGCGAGAAGCCGACTTCGGGCCGCAATTGCGGATCGGCGGCATAGGGCGGGTTCACATCGAAGTGCGGCAGCACCGGCATATCGTAGC
>VBAO01000285.1 GCA_005883865.1 Candidatus Segetimicrobium genomatis | reverse complement strand
GGGCTCGACCCGGTCGCGATCCGGCTCCGGAACGCCACCGAGCCGTTCACGAGGACGGTGAACCACCTCCGGATCACCAGCAACGGCCTGCGGGAATGCATCGAGCAGGTGGCGGAGGCGAGCGGCTTCCGGGAGAAGCACCGCCGCCTGCCGCCGGGCCGCGGCGTGGGTCTCGCGGTCAGCGCCTACCTGAGCGGCGCGGGACTCCCCATCTATTGGAACGACATGCCCCACAGCGAGGTGCAGATCCGCGTCGACCGGGGGGGCGGCGTCATCGTCTCCTGCGGCGCGATCGACATCGGCCAGGGCAGCGACTCGGTGCTGGCCGGGGTCGTCGCCGAGGTCCTGGGGCTCGATCCGCACGAGATCAGCCTGGTGACCGCCGACACCGATCTCACCCCGATCGATCTCGGGTCGTACAGCAGCCGGGTGACGTTCATGGCGGGCAACGCCGCCGTGCAGGCGGCGCAAAAGATGCGGGACCTCCTCGTGGCCGCGGCCTCCGAGCATCTGGAGGTCGAGCCCGACGACCTCCGCGTGGGTGACCACCGCATCCATGCCGCCTCCGACCCGTCGCGCGGGGTGCCGTTCCCCGAGGCGGCCGCGCTGGCCGAGGGGATGTTTGGGACGCTGACCACCGTCGGGTCGTACCGGCCGCCGAAACTGTCCGGCGCCTACAAAGGATCCGGCGTCGGGCCATCGCCGGCGTATTCGTTCTCCGCCGCGGTGGTCGAGGTCCGGGTGGACCAGGGGACCGGGGATGTCACGGCCGAGCGCGTCTGGATCGCCCACGACATCGGCCGTGCCATCAACGAGACCCTGGTCATCGGCCAGATCGAGGGAAGCGTCTACATGGCGCTCGGCGAGGCGCTGATGGAGGAGCAGACCTTTCGGAAGGGGCTGCACAAGATCCCCTCGATGCTCGAGTACAAGAGCCCGACGTTCCTCGAGATGCCCCCCGTGGAGACGCTCCTGGTCAACACGGACGATCCCGAGGGACCGTTTGGCGCCAAGGAGGCCGGGCAGGGACCGCTGCTTCCCGTGATCCCGGCGCTGGCCGCCGCGGTGTACGACGCCGTCGGCATTCGGATCGACGAGATCCCGGTCTCTCCCGATAAGGTGCTCGCCGCGCTGGAGCAGAAGCGAAAGGGCGGCGAGGGCCGGGTGGGGCCCCGCGCCGTCCCCCCGTTTCGGTTTCGCGATCCGATCAAGGTCCGGAGGGCGCCCGACCCCCCCGCACACCGGGACCGATCTCACGGATGCGCGGCCGCGGACGGAGCGCGAGCCGGGGCCGGGGGATCCCTGATGCTGCGGCTGCCCGCGTTCACCTACCGCGCGCCTGAGACCGTGGACGAGGCCGTCCGCCAGATCGCCGACGCCGGCGCCGAGGGGCTGCTCGTCGCCGGGGGCACCGACCTCTACCCGAACATGAAGCGGCGCCAGTTTGAACCCAAGGTGCTCGTCGGGCTGCGGGCGATTCGCGACCTCGGTCGAATCGCCGGCGACCGGCGCCGCGGGGTGGGCGTGGGGGCCGGGGTCACCCTCGCCGAGCTCGCCGCCCATCCTGAGATCCGCGAGGGCTACCGCGCGCTGGCCCTCGCGGCCGGGGCGGTCAGCACGCCTCCGCTCCGAAACATGGGAACGGTTGGGGGCAACCTGTGCCTCGACACGCGCTGCAACTACTACAATCAGACCTACCACTGGCGCAAGTCGATTGGGTTCTGCATGAAGAAGGACGGGGACATCTGCCTGGTCGCGCCGGGGAGCTCCCGGTGCTGGGCGATCTCGTCCTCGGACACGGCCCCGGCGGCGATCGCCCTCGACGCCCGCCTGCGGCTCGTGGGCCCCAGCGGGGAGCGCCTGATCCCCGTCGCCGCGCTCTATCGCGACGATGGGATGGAGTTCCTGGCGAAAGCCCCGGAGGAGATCCTGACGGACATCGCCCTGCCGCCCGCCGATGGGTGGCGGACGACCTACTGGAAGCTCCGCCGCCGCGGCTCGTTCGATTTTCCCGTCCTCGGCGTGGCCGCCGCGCTTCGACAGGCGCCGGACGGGACCGTCGAAGACGCGCGGATCGTCCTCGGGGCCGTCGCGTCCCGTCCTGTCGTCGCCGCGGAAGCGGCCGGTCTCCTCAGGGGCCAGCGGCCGACCGCCGACCTGATCGCCCGCGTCGCGCAGGCGGCGTTCCAGCCGGCCAAGCCACTCGACAACGCCGATCTCACGATCGGCTACCGGAAGAGGATGGCGCGGGTGTACGTCGAGCGCGCGCTCCGGGAACTCGCCGGCCTGCCGTTTGACGGGGCGCCGGGCGGGGGCGCGCACTAGGGCAAACGAGAGCGGGACCGGCGTCGTGAGCGCGATGCCGGTCCCGCCGCTCTGTCGATGCTCTGGAGGCTTGGACGCTAACTCCTCACCGCCCCGGAGCCCGCTCCGCGGCTCATGACCATCACGCTCTCATCTCGAATCTCCCCCACGTGCCCTCTCCGCGCGTGCCCGGGCGCCGTCTCCATCCACAGGACGGCTCCGGTCCCGGCAAGCCAGGCGATCGTGAGCAGGGACGTGATGATGTAGAAGCTCCCGTGAGGGCTAAAGGCCGATAGGATCAGGCCCGCTCCCGCGATGATGCTCAAGGAGCCTGCCTGCCCGTAGTAGCCGCGCATCTTCAGCATGACGCTCCCGAAGGCGAGCGCGCCGAACCCCAGGGCCACGCCTCCCAGCGAGAGGAAGGCGTTGGCCGTTCCGTTCACCGCATAGAAGGCGATCGCGGCGCCCACCTTGTTGGTCACGTGGAACGGCACGAGGGACCCGAGTCCAAACTGCTTGAGGAAGGCCCCAACAGCGAATCCAATCAGGCCCACGACGCCGAGCACATACCCGATCTGCGACCGATCAGGAGCGTCTTCCCGAACGCGGTCGGCGAGCGCGAGCAGCAGGACCAGGCCCAGGAGCGGGGCCAACATGCTGCCGCCGTTGATCCACCAGAGCATCTCCTGGTGCTTGTTCGCCCACACCAGGTACTTGTGTGGACTTTCCTGGGCGGTCAGGCTGAGGTGGGCTTGCGGGATGAGCACGGCGGCTCCGAACAAGTGCCACGCCGCGGCGATTCCCGCGAGGATGCCAGCACCACCACCCAACCGGCGGAGATTCTGCATGATCACACCACCTTCCCGGGGGCCGCCATTCTCATGGCAAGACAGGCGACCCCTTAATGATGCATCATGCCCCAAACCCTTCGAGCTTAGACCGACTGCCCCGTGCAGCCGGCCGGACCCCATATGCCCCTGTTCGACGGGTAGCCGGTCGAGGCGCGAGCCTCCCTACCGCGTCAGGAACCGACCCGGCGTTACCCCAAGGATCCGCTTGAAGTGCCGCGTGAGATGGGGCTGATCGTAGAACCCCGCTTCCGCCGCGGCTTGGGAAATCGCCAGGCCCCTGGTGAGCAGCGCCTTGGCGAGCCGGACACGCGCGATCGTCTGATACGCGTGGGGTGAGAGCCCGAACCGCTGGCGAAACACGCGGCAGAGGTGAAAGGCGCTCAGGCCGGCTTCGCGCGCCAGCGTCTCGAGCGTGACGTTCTCCGCCGGGAGCGCCTCGAGGTACTGCCGCGCCCGCTCCACCGCGCGGTGCTCGGGGGCGATTCGCCGGGCGGGGGGCCGGTCCGAGGCATGCCGCGCGATTAGGCAGGCCAGCGCCTGGAGCAGACGTGCCCCGCGCTCCAGCGCGGAGCGAGGCTCCTCGAGCGCGACGTGCGCCCGCCGGAGCAACGCCGCGACGTGCGGGTCGCGGACGACTTCCGCGGTGAACTGGGGGACGTCCCGCGCGGCGTCTGCGATCTCCCGGCCGGCGCGGCGCATCAGGCCGGCGCCCGGGTAGAACGCTCGGTACTGCCAGATATACCCGCGGGCGGGTCCCCCGCCGTGCACCTCGCCGGGATTGAGTACCAGCACGTCGCTCGGGCCGACGCGGTGGGCGCCTCCGCGGTATGTGGGCAGCGCCGCGCCGCCTTCGGTGACGGCGATCATGAATTCTTCGTGCGTGTGCGGAGGAAAGGTGAACTCGACGTAACGGGCGCGGAGCACCTCCAGGCCGCCGAGGGTGTCGACGCGCCAGAGGCGGGCTTCGTCGCGCCCGCCGGCGATGGGGCGGCGCTCCGGGGGGGGCACAACGCCAGTGTAGCCCCAGACCGCACAGGCGTACAAGACGGCCCGTCTCCTCCCTGGTATCATCGGACCGGAGAGACCGCGGTGCACTGGATCCTCTTCTACGATGTCGTCGACGACTATGTCGCCAAGCGGGCGCCGTTTCGCGCCGCGCATCTGGAACTCGCCCGCCGGGCATTCGATCGCGGCGAGCTCGTGCTCGCGGGCGCCCTGGCCGATCCCGCCGACGGCGCGGTGCTGGTTTTTCGCGGACCGTCTTCCCAGGCCGCGGAGGCGTTCGCGAAGGCCGACCCGTACGTCACCCGCGGCCTCGTGACCAGGTGGCGGGTGCGGAAGTGGGTCACAGTCGTGGGAGACGGCGCCTCCCCTCCCGCGCCATGATCGCGCGGATCTGGAAGGCGGAAACAACGCCCGCGGGGGCGCCCGGCTACGCGGAGCACCTCCGGGCCCGCGTCGTGCCGGCGTTGAGGCAGGTGGACGGATACGCGGGGGCCATGCTCCTCGAGCGATCGTCCGCCGGAGGGGTCGAGGTCGTCGTCATCACCCTGTGGCGGTCGCTCGAGGCGATCCGGGGGTTTGCCGGCGCCGATCTCGAGAACGCCGTCGTCG